>CAKZUM010000614.1 GCA_937921525.1 uncultured Saprospiraceae bacterium | reverse complement strand
AACGGTGTAGAAATAGATTTACAAATTTAGGGTAGCTTATTTTGTTGCTAGTTTTGGATTTGAAAACAGGAGTTATGTTGATATAATGACTGTTTTCAAAGTTAAAAATAGCGGCAAAAGAAGCAGCATAAATTGTAAGTTTATTTTTTCACAGTTCTTTATAGCCTAATCCGTGAATCCGTGGTAAAATATTATGTCCACCATTTTAATAAAAAAAATCGAGATTTCTTTGTTTTAAACAATAGTGTTCTCCTCTCAATATGATACTTTTTATTCTACAATATTCATCCTTTCTTTTTGCTTCAATAACATAACACTCATATTCATAATCAATAATCCGAAGATTAGCAAAGCCCATTCGCCCATCGTAGGAATTGGTTCTGGCAGACAAGCTACTTGATTGCAAACAGGCGCAAAAGTGGCAGCTGGGGTCGTGGTGATCGTACCTCCTTCTAAGACAGAGAAAGTCGGTAAAATTCCTGAAGGCCTCCAATAGTTTAATTCGTATATACCTGGACTAGTTTCTGTTATTTGTGTTCCATCTGCACCAGTAGTTGGTACACTTAATACGCCCCCACTGCAAGGAACGGCAATATAAAAATTAGTAGCAGTAGCTACTCGAATATCTAAACCTGTTGGCAGTACGCCTTCAGCAGGAATTCTCATCACATCGTGGAAAAAGAGTAGGTTGCCTACCAAGCAATTCTGTGGATTTTCGCAATGACATGGATCACTAAAAGTGAGCATATTTTGGGAATTGAAACTCATTTTGTTTAGGCAAGCGTCACATTCACCTCCGCAGTCAATAGCTGTTTCTTTCCCATTTTGAATACCGTCTGAGCAAGTAGGGCAGGCATCGCAATCTCCTCCACAATCAATAGCTGTTTCTTTCCCATTTTGAATGCCGTCTGAGCAGGTAGGGCAGGTAAAACATTCTCCCCCACAATCAACAGCAGTTTCTAGGCCATTCTGAATGCCATCTCCACAAGTAGCGATGGGTGTCATACTGATATTAAAATCAAATCCTTGGTTGCTCCAGCGATCATCCCACTCTATATAATAGGTTGTTCCTTTAGTGATCGGAAAATCGAGAATTTTGGAAGCTGTACCATTGGGTGTAAAGTCACTATTACTTCTTTTACAATCGTCATCAGATTCTGCTATAATTTGTAAAGCTTCGCAAGTGCCTTCGTATAAGTACAACCTAGTATCGACATTACCGCCACAACTCTCAATACTTAGTGTTCCGCTATAATCTGGTGTAATTGCATACCAATTAGCATGTATAGCAGAGGAATTACTTGCTCCAAAACCAGCCGTGGGACCAGGATTGGTATAAGTGCCCGAAGTTCTAAGTGCTATGGCTTGGTCACATACTTCTAAGATATTTCCTGCACATGGCGCACATGCCCCACCACAATCAATACCTAACTCATTGCCATTTTGAACGCCATCACCACAAAGGCTAGCACATGGCGCACAGCTAGATCCTCCGCAATCAACTCCGATCTCATCTCCATTCACATATCCGTCTCCACAATCAGCAGCAATTCCATTATTGCTGCATCCTTGCGCACGTAGGAAAGATTGTCTTGCCCCATTTATTTCAAATAAAGACCTCATTCTATGTTTCTGCCCTAGTGTAAATAAGTTCATACAGACATCGTCTGAATAGTCCATATAATTCTGAAACATATCAGGCAAGTCTGGTCCATTCGTTTCGACACAGCTATTTTTACTTGGATGAATACAAGGTGCGCTTTCTATATTCGCACTACTAGCCAAAGGTGTATCTGCCACCCCATCATCCACACCGCAGCCACCGTCCCCCCATATATGCAATAAATTGAGCCAATGTCCCACCTCATGCGTAGCTGTTCGACCTAAGTCAAAAGGAGCTACAACGTTGCCTGTGGTTCCAAAATTTTGATAATTAATGACGACACCATCTGTACTAGCATTTCCGCCCGGAAATTGAGCATAGCCTAACAACTGACCTGCTAAATTACCTACCCAAATATTTAAATAGGTGTCCGTATTCCAAGGATCTTTTCCGCCAAGCTGACTTTGTTTTATTTGATTATCTATCCCAAAAGAACTATTAGCCGTAGGTGTTCGAGTTATTCCAGAGGTTGTGAATCCATTAGGATCTACATTTGCTAAACAAAAAGAAATTTCTGTATCTGCTGCAACAGCTAAGAATTCATTCGGGGTATTGCTAGCATCTGCATTCTTTCTTCGAAAATCCTCGTTGAGTCCTTGAATTTGAGAATGTATCTGTGCGTCACTTATATTTTGAGCATCTGTGTTGTATAAGACATGAACTACTACGGGTATGGTAATGATAGTCGGTACCATCGTAGAAGTCGGTGTATTCGGGTTGGTAGGAATCTGTTGCTCAATCTCTTCCATAACATCCTCAATATCGGGATGTTTCTGAATTTGATCTTTCATGTAGGCCGTAGTTCCGCAGGTACCTCTAGATTGGGCAGCAAGTGGTAGGCTATACAATAGGGAAAGTAGTATAGCTAAGACTATAATGTGTAAAGGATTATTACTCAAAATTGTAGTATTTGTTCTTTTTCCGTATGGGAATCGCTAACTGAAATTTAGAAGGAATAACTTTTGTTGGAAGGATGTAAAAGGAAGGTATGGTGGGTGATTAATTTAATGCAAAGTAGGGATTTAGCTTACCAAAGTCAATTTTTAAACAACTTCATTGTAAAAAAGGACAAGTTTATCAACATAGTTGATAATAGTTATACCACAAATTTAGGAGTGAAGTAGTTGGAAAAATTAAAATGACATAGCTAGGGTTGTTTTTACCACATAGGTATATAGATCACATAGGTACATGTCACGCTATGTGACCTATGTATCTATCTATGTGGTAAAATTGTCAACTACTTCTGTGGTGTAGATAAACTTGTCTAAAAAAGGCGCATAGAAATACTTCTATGCGCCTTTTGGTAAGATTTTCTATTAGTAACGAGGATTATTTCACAGCAAAAACAGGATATTGGCGTTTGATCATTTCATAACTACCAAATAAAACACCAGAGAAGAATAAGTCTCCTGCAATGGTATTTAAGAAAAATGGAATACCTGCTACATATGCTTCCCCAATACCCAGCAATGATTTAGGATATAGAGGATTAGCCCACCAAGAACCTAAGTTTGTCAATAAGAAAAATATGGTAGAAGCTATTAAACTAGCGACAATCACATTACTAATTTTTACTTTCTTTAAAAGAGACGTACCCATAATAGCAATGATTATAAATGCTGCATAGACCATTGGCATACCCATCCATGAAAAGCCGTCATAATAAGCACCATATACCACATTATTTAAGATCAAATCACTGACCCACAATGCTACTAAGGGAATAATAATTGCCCAATGCTTTTTACTAAAGTAAGCAGCTCCAAATAAAGCCATCCCTCCAATTGGTGTAAAGTTAGGTGGGTGTGGCAATAATCTACTTAAAGCAGCTACTACAATTAAAATGGCAATGATAATAAAGCCAGGATTTTTCTTAAAATTCATAATGATACTTATCGAATGTATTAATTAAAAGTCAATGTTAGCGTGAATTACACTACTGGACATTTTTGAGTAAAGAAGAGAGGTATTTCTTTCAGACCTGCCTGCTAATAAAGGGAACAATGAAATCTCGTTGCTTTTTATACGAAATTAGGTCTCTATCTTCTACTCTCGGTTCTCTACTCTTCAAAATGAACTTCGCAAAGGTCTACAAATTTCGATGAAAATACAACTAATTATCCATCAATAACTATCCCGCTTTCCCTCTAGCCAATCCACATAATCTACACTCCCTAATCGAAATTTTACGGGTAATTTGACTACTTTCTCTAGTTGTACTTCTAATTTACAGAACAAAGCCAAGTCTTTATAGGCATATACTAATGGCATTGCTTGTGAGGTGATACTTATTGTTTTACTGTTCTTTGTAGAAACAGTTGCCTTTCTTAATAATGGTAAGTGTATCGGTCCAAATAAGCTTTCATTTGGTGTATGTTGTAACATCTGCTCCAAAATAGGCAGGGGTTGCCCATCTAATTTGATCCCTTCTTGACCAAATAAAGGAAGATTTGTTGACAGTAATAAAATTATGGAGATCAAAAATATTTTCATAATCACTTGTTTATCCCATTCGGAATATAGAATAGGCTAACGAAGAAACCACTTCGTCATTATGAAGCGAATAGCGTCCACATCATAAGTCTGACAGCCGTAGGCGATCTGACAGCATAGCGGTCTGACTTCCAACAGCGAAACAGTCTAACTTAATAAAGGTCTGAAACAGCATCTAGTTCGATAAACTTACTAAAATCCTTTAAAAAAAGATAGATTATTCCTAATATACCCAATAAAATTAACCATGCTACACATACCAGGTCTATACATAGCCCATTCTGAGGGCAGAGGAA
>CAKZUM010000613.1 GCA_937921525.1 uncultured Saprospiraceae bacterium | reverse complement strand
TGGATAATACTTAGAAGTTGTTTAAGAATGTAGTCTGATATTAGTTGTAAGTGCTTGATTGCTAGGGCGAAGCTCTTTTTGATTTTCGTAGCCTTAGCTACGGGAATCAAAAAAGCTGAAGATCCTAGGAATCAATGACTTGCAAATAATGCAGTAATACATTTTTAAACAACTTCTTAATTATTGGATTGTTTTTTGTAGCTTTATTTAAGTAATTTTGGCTTTGGAAGGCTTGTTAATATCTTTGTTGATTATTAGATCTTTTCCTTGGTTCAACAACCTTTCTACTAAGCTACTGTTATTTATAATAACTACAGCTTTATAAATACAAGAAAACAATTATCATGAGTTTACTCAATAAAGCAAATTTAATCATATATCGAGTTCGAGATAAAGGTCTAGAAGTATTCTTGGTGAAACCTAGTGAACAAAGCGAAGCGGCAGAATGGAGTATTCCTCAAGGGGCATTACAAGATCAAGCAAAAGCCCTATCTCTAGTACAGCAAGATCAGGCAATAGAATTAGATCCTGTTGACAACTTGGATGGAGAAACGGAAAGTGCATTAGCCATAGAAGGGGATTGGCATGACATTCCTTCTTTAAAAGGTTTGATTAAAGAGGATGCGACTTTTGTGAAAGACACTTTACAGCAAATGATTCCTGATATGGAAAGTGAAGGTAGTTACTTTGCGATAAAAGAAGCCTTCAAAAAAGTACTTCCTAATCAATATGAATTTCTAAAGGAATTAAAGGATATTATTAAAGAAAGAAATTCTACGAAGTATTTGTAAGGAGAGCAGAGAAGCGAGACCGTTTCACTGCGAGAAGAGAGATCCTAATCGTCTCCAATTACTAAAAGTAGAATTTTTAATCAAAAAATAAAGGGAGCAGTTGAATAAATTCAATGCAAACAGAAAAAGGCTTAGTGGGTTGTCCACTAAGCCTTTTTTTTCTATCGTTCAGAATTTAGACCAGTTCATTAGAAGCATCAATATCATAAACCCGCCCGTCCGAATAGCAGTCGGGCTGATCTGACTTCTGACAGTTCCGTTAGCGTAAGCTAACTAAAACGATCTGACCTCTGACTTCTTCTTAAGCACTAGCCATTTCCAAAGAAAAAGCCTTTTTGATAGTATCTACCATGTCTAATTTTTCCCAAAGGAAAGTCTCGTATGTCTTGCCGTTAACCGTCTTTGTACCACAAGGTCTTCCCATGTGACCATACGCAGCAGTCTCGGAGAAGATAGGATTAGTCAAGCCAAATCGCTTAACGATTGCAGCTGGACGCATATCAAATAACTCTGCTACTTTCTTTGCGATTTCTCCATCTGTCATTTTTACATTGCTAGTACCATACGTATCTACAAAGACACCTACTGGCTGAGCAACACCAATCGCATAGGCTACTTGCACTAAACATTGGTCTGCAACACCTGCTGCTACCAAATTTTTAGCTACGTGTCTTGTTGCATAAGCAGCAGATCTATCTACCTTAGAAGAATCTTTTCCAGAGAATGCACCACCACCGTGTGCACCTTTACCTCCGTAGGTATCTACGATAATCTTTCTGCCCGTTAGACCAGTATCACCGTGTGGCCCACCGATTACAAACTTACCAGTTGGGTTAACGTGGAATGTAATTTCACCGTTAAATAATTTTTGCACCCTTGCTGGTAATTTAGAAATTACCTTTGGCATCAAGATATTAATAACGTCTTGCTTGATTTGCGCTAACATCACAGACTCCTCTGCAAAGTCATCATGTTGTGTAGAAACTACAATTGTATCAATACGGTTTGGCGTATTATCATCATTGTATTCCATGGTTACCTGAGACTTAGAATCTGGACGTAGATAAGTCATCTCCTTCCCTCCTTTTCTAATGGCTGCTAATTCTTCCAATATTTTGTGTGAGATATCTAGTGCTAGTGGCATATAGTTATCCGACTCATTGGTTGCATAGCCAAACATCATTCCTTGGTCACCTGCACCTTGATCTTCTGCACTTTTCCCAACATCTACCCCTTGTGCAATATCTGCAGATTGTTCGTGAATTGCAGAAATCACACCACAAGAAGCAGCATCAAATTGGTATTCCGATTTTGTATAACCAATTTTTGCAATGGTGTCTCTAACTACTTTTTGCACATCAATGTAAGCCTTTGAGCGTACTTCTCCTGCTACTACCACTAGACCAGTAGTACAAAGTGTTTCACAAGCCACTTTTGAGCTAGGATCTTCTGCTAAAAAAGCATCAATAATTGCATCAGATACCTGATCTGATACTTTATCTGGGTGTCCTTCAGAAACGGACTCTGAGGTAAATAAATAAGGCATATACTCTTATTTTAATCTTGTTTAAAAACGGTCAGGGGATGAGATTACTAGGAAGAAATTTATTCCCTGAATTATTAGAAAATTCAACTAAGCTCACATGCTCAATTGTTTTAATGAATACGGGAGAAATTTAATTTTGTTATAATTGATAACTCTACAAAATTACAATAAGAAAGTATTTTTTTGGGATAACTAGGCTAATTCCCTCAATTATTCCTAAGCAAACCGTCAAGACAGTAAAAAAGTCCAAATATTATGGATAATTAATATTGAAAAGGAAATTTTCCTTTGTTTTAATAGATGCAGTTGCTATTTCGTACATTTGTCTTATGCTTTTTCACTTATTTTTAAATATTAAACGTCGAGATTCTTTTCCATCCTAATCTTTCCTTTGGATTCATTCCGAATCTTACCACTATTTATTCTATTTAACAACCAAGAAGTTTCCACTAGCTCTGCTATACCTTTATTTTAAATAATAGGGAAAATAACCATCCATCATGGTTTGATTATTTTTTTCCTAATTCTTTGAATAGTAGATGTGATTAATACTTCCTAAATAAGTAAGCATGCACTTACCACACATACCTCCATATAAAACAAAGGTCGTTGAACCTGTTTATTTCAGAACAAGAGCAGAAAGAACTGCTAAAATCGAAGAAGTTCATTATAATTTATTCAACCCGAGGAGTTGAAATTGGAACATTATTAGCAGATAGGGATCCAGAAACTGGCTTAGATCGAATACCAGAAATGGAGCTATTGCGTTTGGCAATACCTCGTAGAGTTTATTCTCTTCAACATATGGACTATGTTGCGGTAACGCTTGCAAAAGTAATGGAACGAAGTCTTAAAATTACTACTGGATTTACCATTGAAAAGCAGGCAGCTATACTCCGACACTTCACAGTTGAATTAAGTCGAGTTTAATCGATCATAGTTGATATTAAAGCTGCCGTCGGATGGCTAACGCCGTCCGATGGCGACGAAAACCTTATCATCGGACGGCGTTAGCCATCCGACGATAAGGTTTGGACTTTTGTAAAAGTCACCTCTTTTTTTGCTGATGG
>CAKZUM010000612.1 GCA_937921525.1 uncultured Saprospiraceae bacterium | reverse complement strand
TTTATGAATATAGCAGATCATTCCAATATCTAATTCTTCCGCTATTTCTTTTATTTGAGCATCCGACAATTTCATATTTTTATTTTTTATATTATAAATTACTATTAGGTTAATGTTATATCACACAATAAATAAGTCTTTCATTCTCCTTGAACAAAGATTATGTCCAATTGTAATAACTTAGCAACAGTAGCTTATTAGGAAAACCAATCTAATATGTTCCCGCCACTACACATAAATCTATACCTTTTCTGATCAATAAAGTATATTGCACCAAAATTTATATACATTTCAAAATCTTTCAAAATAAACAAAAATATTTAATGAATTACCTATCACTACGAATTAAACACACTTTTCTATTAGTTGCAATTTTCGCAATTAACATAGTGTCAGCTCAAACAGATGCTAAATCAAATGAACTTATCAATAACATGATCGAGGTCATTGGTAATTACGACAAATTGAAAGCAAAAAAGGATGTCCAATTCGACTATGTTTATGACAACTTTGATGCAGGTAAAGACATCTCTTTAGAAAAACTCATCTTTGATGGCGAATTATCTTGGGCTTCCTACACACAGCATGACAGAAATGTGCTACCAGGACAAGAGGGGGAGGCTAAACAATCTCTCATTAACGGCAAACCTCAACTTACCTTGAATGGAAAATTTGTTACCGATCAAAAGGCGTTGGATGCAACTGTATTTATAAGAGAAGTGAATCCTTTTTGGTTTTCTATGATTTATAAACTAAAAGATAATGGCACCAATTATACTTACCTAGGTACAGAAACAGTAGATGGTATCGACTATGAGAAAGTATCTTTAAAATATGACAATGCCATCACTAAGAAACCAGCGGATGATGAGTATATTCTTTATTTTAATCCTAAAACGCATTTGATAGATTTATTCTTTTTCTCTCTACCTGCATTTGGCGTTAATCAACCCATTTTAAAAATGACTATGTCCTATGAAATAATAGAGGGCATTTACATTCCCACAGTAAGAAATTCGTACGGCCCTAATCCAGAAACTGGAGAATATCAACTTGGAGGAACATATACCTTTAAGAATGTAAAATTCAATAATGGCTTTAAAGCGCAAGATTTTATATTGAAAGGTGAGTAAGGAATCGGCTTAGTATATGTTTTCAGTAGCACTATGCGTGCTACTGAAAACATACCTAAAGATTAGTATTTACTCCACCACCTCAATCCGCACCTGCGCCAAACCCGCCATCTCCAAATCAATCACTTGTGCAGCAGCCAAGGACAAATCAATGATTCTAGGTCGTCCATCTCTACCAATAGCTTTAGCAGGATTCGGGCCTCTATCATTCACTCGTACATTGACACACTTTCCATTATCCAATCGACAAACCTTCAACTTGGTATTAAAAGGTAGGGTCCAATGCGCTGCGGTATAGGCGTACATATCAAAGAGTTCGCCCGATGCTGTTTGTCTATTTTGAAATAAATCAGAATAGAAGCTAGCCTCTCCTACTTGGGTAAAAGTAGTACCTGATCCTCCTTTCTCTGCATAAGGGGCAGGGGTAGTAGATGGCATAACCGTTTCAATCGCAATAGCGGGTGGAGGGGTTTGCTCTACTTGCATAATCTGTACTTGCGCAACACCTGCCTCTACTAAGCCAATCGCTTCCGCAGCAGCTAGGGATAAATCTATAACTCTTGGTTTTCCATCCCGCCCAATGGCTTTCGCAGGGTTGGGGCCTCTATCATTGACTCGTACGTTGACACATTTTCCATTATCTATTCGACATACTTTCAACAAGGTATTAAAAGGTAAGGTCCAATGCGCTGCCGTATAAGCATACATGTCAAAGGGTTCGCCAGAGGCAGTAGAGCGTCCGTGAAACTTTGCCGCGTAATAACTGGCTTCGCCGCTTTGCATAAAAGAGTTGGTCCCGCCTTTACTCGTATATATAGGCGCTTCTTCTCTTACTGGCTCGTTGACTTCCTTTTCTGCTACGGGTTGCTTTGCTTGAATCGGTGGCGGTGGCGTTTTGTTGACTTGGGTAATTCGTATTTGTGTTACCCCTGCTTTTACCAAATCAATCGCCTCTGCCGCTGCTAAGGATAAATCTAAAATTCGTGGTTGACCATCTCGACCAATTGCTTTTGCAGGATTCGGACCTCTATCATTTACTTTGACAATGACACATTTTTTATTATCAAGCCGACAAACTTCTAAGACTGTATTAAAGGGTAAGGTCCAGTGTGCTGCCGTATAGGCGTACATATTAAAGGGTTCGCCTGATGCTGTGATTTTGCCATGAAATTTATCTGCATAGTAGCTCGCTTCTCCTGTTTGAGTGCTTGCTGTTACTGGAGTGCCAGTAGGATTCGTAGCCGCTGGCGTTTGCTTGGCTGGCGGTGCAGGTACTTTGACCAATGGGTTAGAAGACATCGTAGATAATGCCGTTACGAAGCCATTGATTCCTTCTTCTCTCATAGATTTTTTGTAGGCCGTCGCTGCTTGTCTATCTGGAAATGGACCTAATAGTATTTTATATGCAGGTGCACCTGCGGCAGTTTGGTCTAATTTCATTAAGACATTACTAAACCATTTTCCTTGTAGCTCTGTCACATATCGTACAACACTTTCATAGCTGCTTAGGGATGCTACTTGTAAGGCATAGCCTACTTTATCTGCTCGAACAATCTCTACTTCATATAAGTCATTCGGCTGATAGGCTTTGGCGAATTCTTTTCCGAAGTTTGGAATCGCTACTGTTTCGGATTGTTGGGCTTGGAGGAAACAGTAACAGCATAGGGCTATTAGTGTTAGTGGAATGAATTTTCTCATAATTTAATTTGGAGTTGTGGAGGATGAGTATTGGCTTTCGCCAATGAGTTGTTTAAACGGATAGATGCAGAGTTTTCTATTTTTTCTGCGAAAAATCGACAAGTTTATCTAAATCATAAAAGTAGTTGATAATTTCACCACATAGGTACATAGGTCACATAGCATAGAGCACGTAAACCTATGTGACCTATGTATTTATGTGATGAAAAACAAGCCTAGCTTTATGGTAAACTAGTATCTATCACGTGGATAAACTTGTCGAAAAATCTCTGCATCTCTGCGTTCATTTTTTTCCTTGGCGACAGCCAATTCTAATTATTACTCCTCAAGATAAAAACTTTTTATTAGAGATTCTTTAAAAATTGTATAGTAGGCTTAGTGCTATGGTTTTCAACGAAGTACTCCCATATTCTTCAACATAGGATTACGGTATAATACCGCTTATTTTAAACATATAGAAGTGAATTTACTAAAATTATCGCTGAATCAATAATTTTTTATGATGAATCAATAGGGGTAATTAACGTATGTTTTCATCTTCTCAAATAGGAGACTCGACTAATAATTAAAAAGTTTCTCTGACAAGTGCCATATTTAAAATTGATTGTCGAAGTTTGTAAGCTCGATACTATACAATTGTCATAGTGCACCGAGATTACAACTCGATGATCCTACATTTACACGAAATTTATTAAAGAACCATAAAGAATAATGTGACTTATATAATTAAAAATAAAACAAGCTATATCTTTCATAATACAAGGCAAGTAATAACTCGCAAAATTAACAACATGAAAATCATTAAACTAAGTCTGTTATTTTTCTGTATAGGAATACTCCATACTTCTTTTGCACAAGTTTATACTTACGATAAAAAATATCCTGTAACAGCGCTAAAAAAGGATTTAGCCATCTTAAAAGAACAACTGGAACTCAATCATATTGGGCTATATACCTATACTTCTAAATCGGAAATGGATCAATACTTTAAAGAGTTAGAAGCCCATATTACTGCTCCTATGACGGATATTGAATTCCTCCGTTTAGTATTTCCATTAAATGCTAAAATAGCGAATGGACATACTAAATTAGTCCCTTCTGCTGGATATATTAATACCGTAAGAAGCACTTGGAAATTGCTACCACTAAATGTCTATTGGGATCAAGAACAACTATATGTCGTGCAAGATTATTCTGAAAGTTATTTGGTAAAAGAAGGCGCTATCATTAAAACTATTAATGGTCAAGATGCTACTCAATTATTCAAAAAATTAGTTGCTATATTTTGGCGAGATGGATATAATGAGACCGCACCCAATACCGATTTAGCAGATAGCTTTTCCCAATTCTATGCCTATCTAATTGGTATTCCTGCATCCTTTAATTTGGAAATAGTCGATCCCAAAGGAGAAGCTCGTACTGTTGAAGTAAAAGCACAAACGATAGCTACTAGTAAAAAAATTATAGCGCAACGATATAATATAAAAAAACCATGGACCGAAACAGATACACCTGCATTGGAATTATCCATCAATAAAAATGTTGCCACGATGACTATTCGGGCTTTTGATAAAGCCTACATCAGAAAAGAAAAGAAGCAGAAATTTAAAAAATTCTATAAAGATGCTTTTACAAAAATGAAGGCAGTTGGCGTAGAACATCTAATTATTGATCTTAGAGATAATGGTGGTGGTGATCCAATGCCGACGATTGAATTATTTGCGCATTTACATAATAAACCCTTTACTTTTTATAAAAGTGTGACATCAAATGTACAGCGTATCCCTAAAGATTTATATGATGTTGATTTCTTTGAAAGAATCGCTTTTCCTCTTGCCTTTAAAAAGAAAGGAACGGTGTATGAACCAAATGGCTTAACTAGATTATTAGCAATACCAGGATTAAAACCTTCCAAACCCAATTCTCCCTACTACG
>CAKZUM010000611.1 GCA_937921525.1 uncultured Saprospiraceae bacterium | reverse complement strand
GCAATGTTGATAGAGTTAGCAGAACTCAAACGCAACTTACTTCTGAGATCTTTATTTAAAAAAGCCTGCTTTACTAAAGCTTGACAATCATCAAATGTCCCATCAATTTCTAAGGCTTGTATATTATGACCTAAGGTGGTTAATTGTTTTTCTTGTAGATTACTCACCTTTCCAGAAGGATACAAAATCACCACTTTAATACCAGGCGTTTTATAAAAACCCGCCGCTACTGCCCCACCCGTATCTCCTGAAGTGGCAACTAAAATTGTTAGTTCTTTATCTTCTCCTTGATTAAAATAGCTCATGAGTTGCGCCATGAATCTTGCACCGAAATCTTTGAACGCTAAAGATGGACCGTGAAATAATTCTAGAATATTATACTGCTCATCTAGTGGTACAACGGGCGCAGGAAAGTTGATCGCATTCGTAACAATCTTTGCTAAGTCTTCTATTGGAATTGAATCTCCAAAAAGATTACTGGTAATGTTTAAAGCAATTTCTTTGAAAGAATATTCTTTTAAATTCTCAATAAATTCTTTTGGCAATTGTGGTATATGTTCAGGCATATACAAACCATTGTCTTGAGGTAAGCCTTTGAAGACTGCTGTTTTTAAGTCTACAAATTCTTCTTTGTTTTTTGTACTGTATAGTCGCATAGTAAGTGGTTTCTTTTTTAATGGTAAATGGTAAATGGTAAATGGTAAATCTACTAGGTCTTATTTACCATTTATCATTTACCATTCACCATTTTTTAAATTAAATTCGGATTGCTCCTGCTTTATTGATAGTAGAAACGAACAATTCATTTTCAATGCCATTATCATAAAATGCTTTATGCATTGCTTGTCCAACTTTTTCTGCAATGGACTGATTAATACTTAAGGCAAAAACAGATGGCCCTGCCCCTGAAATACTACAACCCAAAGCACCGGCATTTAAAGCTGCTTCTTTTACTTTATGAAAATGAGGAATTAATTGTGCGCGTTGTGGCTCGATGATTACATCATTTAGAGAACGACCAATTAAATCTAAATCGGAATTGTACATGCCGACAATCAGACCTGCTACATTTCCAGTTTGTTCAATGGTTTGATTAAGTGTTACTTGGTCGCTCAAAATAGCACGAGCATCTGCTGTTCGAATTTTGACTTGTGGATGAACTACGCTCGCATATAATCCTTCTGGAAAAGGAATGCTATGAACATCTAAACTTGGATTATCTCGAATTAAAATTAAGCCTCCAAAAAGAGATGGCGCAACATTATCTGCGTGGTAAGCACCATCCGCAACTTGCTCTCCTAGTACTGCAAAATGCAGTAATTCTTTTTTTGAAAGTGGTTTTTCTAACAATTCATTTACAATCATCGCTCCTGCCACTGCACTTGCCGAACTAGATCCTAAACCACTACTAAAAGGCATCTTTTTATGGATCTCCATTTCTATACCTATTCCTGTTTTTCCAAGATGCTCTAGTACACGCATTGCCGCGAAGCTTGCTGTATTTTTTTCTACTTCGTAAGGAAGCTTCCCGCCGTCTCCTGTAATTTTTGTAATTCGTAATCCAGGCTTATCTGATAAATATCCGACCACTTCATCTCCGGGTTGGTCGATAGCAAATCCTAAAATATCATATCCGCATGCGACATTGGCTACAGTAGCGGGGGCAAATACTTTTATTCTTTCTTTCATGTTTTAATATTAAACAATAAATACACGTTTTGATTTTTGAACGCTATTTACTTTAATAAATTTCCAATTTTGATGATCTCTGCAAAAACACCTGCTGCTGTTACCTCTGCACCTGCGCCTGGACCACGAACAACTAATGGTCGTTCTTTGTATCGTTCTGTTGTAAAGACAATCATATTATCACTACCACTTAAAGAATAAAATGGGTGCGTTTCATCGACTCCTTCTAAGGCAATACTAGCTTTTCCTTTATGTAGCTTTGCAATCATTCTTAAGACCTGCCCCTTCTTTGCAGCCTTCGCTCTCATGGCTTCAAAGTAGTCATCTGCTTTTTCCAATTCTTTCATTAATTGATCTACCGTCTTTGCATCTGTACAAGCTTGAGGTAAGATGTTTTGGATGGCGACATCATCAGGTTCTAAAGCTAAGCCAGTCTCTCTAGCTAAAATGACAATCTTTCTTCTTACATCTAATCCACTCAAATCTTCTCTTGGATCTGGTTCTGTATATCCTCTTTCTCTAGCTTCTTTTACTATATCACTAAATTTGGTTCCCTCGACAAAGGAATTAAAAATGAAAGAAAGAGACCCAGATAAAATTCCTTCTATTTTTGTGATTCTGTCCCCACTATTCGTTAAGTCATTTAATGTAGAAATGACAGGCAGCCCAGCACCAACATTTGTTTCATACATAAAATGAACGCCCCTTTTTTCGGCAGTGCTTTTTAATTTTTGATATTGAATGTAAGAAGAAGAGGTAGCTACTTTATTAGGTGTAGAAATAGAGATACTATTATCTAGAATTTCGTGATAGTATTCCGCTATTTTTTTATTCGCTGTATTGTCTATGAAAATAGTGTTAGACAAATTCATGCCTTTCATTTTCTCAATGAAACCACCGAAAGAAGTTTTCTCTTTCGCAGCGTCCAATTGTTTTTTCCAACTACTGAGATTAATCCCCTGTTCATTGAATAACATTTTCTTACTATTAGACAGTCCGACGATTTTGATTTCTAGTCCCCCTCTCTCCTTTAATAATTTTGCTTGATTTTTAATCTGCTTGATTAAAGTGCCGCCGATTAAACCAACACCGACCATAAATAAATGGAGGGTCTTTGTTTCGGATAAGAAAAAGGATTCATGCAAAGCATTCAATGCCTTCCGTTCATCTTCTTTATTAATAACAACAGAGATATTTAATTCCGAAGAGCCTTGTGCAATTGCTGTTGCATTGATTCCGTTCTTTCCTAATGCTCTAAACATCCTTCCAGCGATGCCTGGTCGCAAACGCATATTCTCCCCTATGATGGCCATTACTGCCAAATCATTTTCCACCTTCACAGGATTTACTAGTTTAGATTGCATCTCATTTTTAAATTCTTTCTCTACGGTTCTTTTTGCTTTCTTAGCAGATTTTGGCTCAATGGCAAAACTAATAGCGTTTTCAGATGATCCCTGCGTAATTAAAATAATATTGATGCCAGCCTGTGCCAA
>CAKZUM010000610.1 GCA_937921525.1 uncultured Saprospiraceae bacterium | reverse complement strand
TCAACTACTTTTGTGGTTTAGATAAACTTGTCAGCTAGTTTAAAAATTTTGTTTTTGTAAACTTTTACAAAGTAGTAATGCAAAAGAATTTCCCAAAAAGCTTATTTCCAATTTACTCGCAAAAAACGTAACCAATTCTCTGAACATATACCTGTAATTTCTTCCTCCGAATAACCTCTATTTTTTAACAGAAAAGGCAATTTTTGCAAATCGGAAATAGTATCCATATCTGCTGGAGACTGCTCCTTACCAAATGCTCCGTCTAAATCTGAGCCAATAGCTACGTGCTGCGCATTGCCTGCCAACTGACATATATGATCCATGTGGTCGATCACTGTGTCTAAAGTTATATTCTCAGAAACAGGAGTTGAAACACCTCTTTTCCAGTTAGGACGTAGCATCCAAGTATCGAATACCGACCCGATCACTGCTCCTCGTTCTATTAATACTTTTAATTGTTCATCTGAAAATTGTCGATTATGGGGAACGAGACTTCTACAATTACTATGACTCGCCCAAACTGCTCCTTTGAAATGATCCATTGCTTCCCAAAAACTTTGATCGCATAGGTGGGTAGCATCTAATATAATCCCAAGCCGTTCCATTTCTTTTAAAAGTTCTCTCCCCTTTTGTCCGATGCCTCCCTCTGAATCCGTTCCATAGGCATATACGCCAGGACCATAATGAGCAGGCCCAATCGCTCGTAATCCACCCTCATAAGCCTTTTCTAAATGGTGCATACTCAAAATAGAATCTGCCCCTTCCAAACTTTGAATTAATCCAATAGGCGTACTTACAGGTTGAGTTTTCCACTCTTCAAGATGTGTTTCTAAATCTGTTTTATTGGTAATAAATCGGATATGACCATCCGCCGCCATCGCTCGATACCAAGCCAATTGCCCTTGGGTTTGTGCCCATGCTTGTGCAGGGGAGTTCCAACTTTTTCCAGGAAAGCCACTATTTCTTTTGGCGTATCTAGCAATCTGAGTTCCCACTACAATCCCAACATTTCCTTGCCGTAGACTTTCAAAATTAACCATCCCGTTTCCACGATCTGGTTTATCCGTCATGCCTTCCTCTGATGCTCTAATTTCTGAAATAGACCAGCGCAAATCTCTATTCCATTCCATCGCATTCATGGAGAGGTCTAGATGTGCATCGAAGAAAAAATGTTTTGTTGGTTGATTCATGTTTATTTTAGAATAGAGGGCAGTGAGTAGAGACTGTATCCGTTTTCAAACAATGAAATTTCGTTGTTTTTAAAAGAGATTTGTGCAATTCAAAAACTTGCTGGACAATAGGAAGTTGTCCAGCAAGATGAACTTGCTCTAGTACAATTCAAATATAGCCTCAATCTCCACCGCAATTCCACCAGGCAACATCATACCTACCGCAGATCTAGCCCCGACTCCATTATCTTTTCCAAAAACCTCCCCCATCAAATCACTATAGCCATTAATTACTTTAGGCTGGGATTTAAAGTCAGGTGTGCAATTGACCATCCCTAAGGTTTTAACCAATCTTTTAATTTTATCCAAATCTCCAATCTCTGATTGGATAGTGGAGAGCATCGTAAGTCCTACTTGTTTTGCAGCTGCATAGCCTTCCTCTAGCGACATATTCTCCCCTACTCTACCAATAATTTTACTCCCGTCCAGACGCATTGGGCCTTGTCCTGAAACGTACAACATTTTACCTACTATAACCACAGGCTTATAGACACCTCCTAAAGGGGGAGCTGGTGGTAATTCTAATTTTAATTCTTTTAATTTTTCTTCTATTTTCATATTAAATTTGTTTAAACATGAAGCTACGAACAGAATAAAAAGTGCTTTTAAGTTCTTACCTTTTCCCCATATCCAACACCACTCGATACCGAGGTTTTTCATGTCGAAGACGATCCATTGCTTCGTTCACTTTAGACAAGGCATAAGTTTCCACCATCGGCTGAATATCATGTCTAGCAACAAATTTCATCATCTCTGTCATCACATGTGGACTACCAGTAGGAGAGGCTGAAATGGATCGTTGTTTATTCATCAATTGGCCAATGCTTGCAGTTACACTAGGTGCCACTCCTACGATATGCAGCTTCCCTTTTGATTTCAATGTTTTAATATAAGCGTTCCAATCTAACTCCACATTAACCGTATCCAAAACCATATCGAAACGACCTCTCAACTTTTTTAGGGCATCTTTATCATGGGTACTCACAAAGTGATGTGCGCCCAATTCTCTTGCCTCTGCCTCTTTTTCAGGACTGGTAGAAAAAGCAGTAACTTCACAACCCCATGCTTTCAAAAAGGCTAATGCCATATGACCAAGGCCGCCAATCCCAACGACCCCTACACTAGCCAATGGACTGATATTATGTTGTATAATCGGATTAAAGACAGTAATACCACCACAAAATAATGGGCCCGCTGCTAATAAGTTGACGCCATCGGGTATCGGAATCGTCCAAGCTGCTTGACATCTTACTTTATCTGCAAATCCGCCATGCCTTCCCACTATTGTTCCTTTTGCATGGTTGCATAGATTATGGTTGCCACTCATACACTCCTCACAAGATAAGCAGGAATAGGCAGACCAGCCTACCCCAACAATTTGTCCTTCTTTTAGATGTTTGACTTGTGATCCAACTTTTAATACTTTGCCTACAATTTCATGCCCGGGCACAAATGGATATTGCGTTATTCGCCATTCATTGTCTAACATACTCATGTCACTATGGCAAATCCCACAATAATGAACCTCTATGTCTACCTCATCTACGGGTAATGGACCCAATTCATATTCAAAAGGACTTAATGCTCCTTTTGGACTAGTAGCTGCGTAAGCTTGTACTTTCATATTAAGTGATTAAACGAATATTTATTAATGTTTTGTAAATGTAATTATTACTTTTGATTTTAAGAAATGTAATTTTCAGACAAAATATGATGAAAAAAATACTACTCTACCTTTTTCTATTTCTAATATTATTGGTTCTACTTCCCCTACTTTATTTCCAATTCAGCGATTGTGGAGTATCTCCTTTAAGCTGTGGGGATTATACGACAAAAGGAACACCTACCACAACCAAAATTAGGGTAGGGAGTGGTCCCGAAGATATGGCTTTAGATCAATCTACTGGGTCGCCAAGAATTATAGTTTCTTGTGATGAACGGCGAGAGAGTCAAGCAGATATTGGCGGCTTTTATAGTATTGATTTAAATGATAATACGACCACTCCTCTACAAATTATTCCATCTGATTTTGAAATACATCCACATGGAATTGATGTTGTCACGATAGATTCTATTCCCTACTTATATGCTATTTCACATGATGGAAAAGGGTTGGAAACTACACACCGAATTGTTCGATTTAAAATAAATAATGATAGTTTAGTATTAGATAAAAATACTATCCTTCAGCATACTTTACTCACTGGCCCTAATGACCTAGATGTGTTGGAGGATGGTAGTTTTTATGTCAGTAATCCGATGCCTTCTAATGATCCAATGGAAAGTACAAAATCAATACTTGGAATAGGCAATGGAAATGTTTTACATTATGATGGACAAGGAAAATGGCAGGTAGTCTTAGAAGATATGTGTTATCC
>CAKZUM010000609.1 GCA_937921525.1 uncultured Saprospiraceae bacterium | reverse complement strand
ACGATGATCGTGCCATCTCTATCTAGAAATAATATTTTTTTCTTCATGATTTTTTAGAATATAAAACGTAACTATTCAACACTAGCTAAAGTCGCTATAAATTATGAGAAGTCTAGAATTTCAATCCTACTTCTGATGCTTATTGGCTGTCGCCAATAAGAAGATAATTTGAACGCTGAGGTGCAGAGATGCAGAGTCAAGTATGCTCTGCAACTCAGCGTCTCTGCGTTCATTTTTTCATTGGCAACAGCCAATGTTAAAGTTACTATAAAACTAAATTACGAACGCAGCTAGTGCCTCAAGTAAATCATTATTTTCCGTAGGCTGCCCAATCGTAAAACGCAAACATCCATCACATAACACAACCGTTGATCGGTTACGAATGACTATTCCTTTTTCTACTAAATATTGATATAGTTCATTGGGTTGATCTACTTTAGCTAATAAGAAATTGGCATCAGAAGAATATACTTTTTGAACAAAAGAAAAGTTTGGAAGCAATTCTTCTAATCGAGTTCGTTCTGCCAAAATGGTATTTACTTTTTCATAGACTCCTTCCGCATCAGCCATTCCATCTAGTGCCGTTTTTTGCGTTAGCACATTTATATTATAAGGCGGCTTCACTTTATTAAATAAGCTGATAATCTCTTCTGATGCGAATGCCATCCCCAGACGAATACCCGCCATCCCCCATGCTTTTGAAAAAGTTTGTAAGATCACTACATTTGGATATTGTCCTATAAAAGCAGTCGCACTTTCCCCTGCAGAAAAATCTATATAGGCTTCATCTATTACTACGATGCCCGCGAAATTTCGAATTAATTCTTCTATACTATTTTTATCAATTGCATTACCCGTTGGATTGTTGGGAGAGCAAATAAATAAGATTTTGGAGTGTTTATTCGCAACAGCTAAAACAGCTTTCACATCAGGTTGAAAGTCTGCTGTAAGATTTATTTTCTTCACCTCCACGCCACATATATCTGCACTCACCTGATACATTCCATAGGTAGGCGGTAAGGTAATAATATGATCCTCCCCAGGTTCACAAAAAATACGCATTAATAAATCAATCGCTTCATCACTTCCATTACCTAAAAAAATATTCTTAGGAGCAATTCCTTTAATCTCTTGAATTCTATTTTTGACTGCTGTCTGCAAGGGGTCTGGATACCGATTCATTCCATTATCGAATGGATTTTCATTGGCATCTAAAAATATTTCTGCAGTACCTTCAAATTCATGCCTGGCAGAAGAATAAGGTTTAAGCGTTTGTATATTTTTTCTAGCAAGGTGATTCATCGACATTGATTAATTGTTTAACAGAGGCAACGTTCGATCTTGAAATTGTTTTACAATTGCTTCTATTTGAATTAAGATGTACAATAGATTTGATTGGTGGTTAATTGGTTATTAACTTAGTTGGTTAGGACTATATAAAATACGTAAATCAATCGGTCAGGAAGAGCGTTAGAACGTTTACTAAACTTTGAAAGTTTAGTAAACGTACCTCCTAATTAAATCGTTTTCAATCGAATACTTACAGCACGTTTATGTGCAATTAAATCTTCAGCTTCCGCCATTAATTCTACCGTAGGGCCTATGTTTTTTATACCTTCTTTAGTCAATTCCTGAAAAGTGATTTTTTTGCAAAAAGAATCTAGGCTTACGCCACTATATGCCTTCGCAAAACCATTGGTCGGTAAAGTGTGATTCGTTCCCGAAGCATAGTCTCCTACAGACTCTGGACTGTAATTGCCAATAAAAACAGATCCTGCATTCGTTACTCTTGCTGCCATTTCTACTGCCTCATCAATAGATAAGATCAAATGCTCAGGAGCATATTTATCAATAATCTCGAGGATATTTTTTCTATCAGCTACAACGATCGCACAACTATTTTCTAATGCTTTACTAGCTAAATTTTTTCTTGGCAATTTGTTTAGTTGGCGAGTCAATTCTTTATGTATTGCTGTAAGTATGGCTTCCGTTGTACTTACTAATACCACTTGGCTATCTACTCCATGCTCTGCTTGAGATAATAAATCTGCTGCTACAAAAGCAGGGATCGCTGTCTCGTCTGCCACCACCATTACTTCTGAAGGGCCAGCGGGCATATCTATTGCCACGCCGTTTCTTTGTATCAATTGTTTTGCTGCGGTTACATATTGATTACCTGGGCCAAATATCTTATCTACTTTAGGAACGGTCTCTGTTCCGTACGCCATCGCGCCAATTGCTTGTACACCACCTATTTTAAATATTTTAGTAACGCCCACTAAATTGGCTGCATATAATATGGCTGGATGAACTGTTCCATCTTTTCTAGGAGGGGTACATAAAATAATTTCTTTACAACCTGCCAATCTAGCTGGAACGCCCAACATCAAAATAGTAGAGAACAGTGGTGCAGTACCACCGGGAATATATAAACCTACTTTTTGTATGCCAACACTCTTGCGCCAACATCTGACACCGGGCATGGTCTCTACCTCTTTGATGGGTTCTTTTTGTACACTGTGAAAGGCTTCAATATTACTTTCTGCTTGCTGGATAGCTACTTTTAAATCTTCATCCAATACATTAATTGCTGCATTGATTTCCGATAGGCCAACTCTAGTTTTAGCTAGTGTTACCTGATCAAATTGTTCTGTATATTGCTTTACTGCCGCATCTCCTCCAGTAGCTATATTGGTCAATATATTGGAGACCGTCTCTTCTAATGCAACGCTATCAAAAGTAGGTCGTTGGAGTATTTGAGAGAGACTTTCTTTTTTAGGGTTGATGAAAACTTTCATATTACATCAGTATTGAAGGTGTTTCGTTTTGAAGAAAAAAGTCTTCTACGATTAAATATTGTTCTTTTTGCATT
>CAKZUM010000608.1 GCA_937921525.1 uncultured Saprospiraceae bacterium | reverse complement strand
CAATCGTCAATTGATTTATACACCAAAAATTCTTTTTCTTCTGTTTTATTTGATTGGGGATCATTAACGATATTTAGAATACCCGCAGGTGTTTCCTTTACATACGGATCCATCGGACATAAGACAACGGTATCTCTATAGGTGGTATCAATTTTTGGAAAAACGAGTAGATTATAAGTTGTAATAAGGCTATCACAACCATTCACATAACGAACGGTGTCTCTAAAAGGTCCCGAAGTCGTTCGTCCCAAAAAAGATTCTCCAAAACATATTTCTTTGCTGTCTGAATCTAAAATAGGAGCTAAAACGATTACATTAATCATTCCTAAGCTATCGTTTCCATTAACATCTGTAAAGGTATAGGGTGTGGGACCAGGTGTATTAACTAGTATACCATCGAGTACGATGGCAGGGTCTCCTTGACAGATAATGGTATCTGCCATCATTAGGGAAGTTTCGGAAAAGTCCGATGAAGAGGAAGGTCTGTCCATATCCTTGTCGGATATAGGGACAAAAAGGGAAGTTTTTGATACTTCTAAAAGGCTATATTCAAGTGCTGTATAGTAGTAACAACTAATCAGCAGTACAAGTAGTAAGTGGTTAAAGTTCAGATTCATATCACTAGAGTAACGTCCGCTCCAATTTTGCGACAATTTTAAATTGTGTTAAGTCTCTTTTACTGCAATCTTGATTTGATGGTGTATAGGTCTTTCAAAAAGACCTAGAATAGTTATAGATAGTAATAGCCTAGTCTACTTGGATTATTCCAAGTTTATTTATCTGAGGAAGGAATATCAAAAAAGATGATGATTTTTTGTTACGTCAATATATATTAAAAGTTCAACGCAATCTATAGTTATTTTCGTAATTGGGGATTCAATTGATATGCCTTTTCCAGATATGGTCGTCCTGCCGACTCATTTCCACTATCTCGATATACAGAGCCTAAATAATGGTTAATTGTCGCATCATTTGGGGCATATTTCAATGCTTCTTTGAACTGTTCTATAGCTGCTTGAAAGTTACTTTGCATGGCATATACAGCCCCTAGATTCCGACGTGCATCCACAAACCTAGGGTCTATTGACACTGCTTTTAAGTAGACCTCCTTTGCTTTTTCTAGTTGGTTCTTTTGGAAATATATAATGCCCATATTACTGTACACCAATGCATTGTTGGTTTTATATTTTACGGACTGTTCATAGTTTTTCAAGGCCTCCTGTTCGTTCCCTTCTCGGTATAGCGTTAAGCCTAATTGTCCATAGGCATCTCCATAAGTAGGATGTAAGGCAATGGCTTTATTAAATGCCGCTTTGGCAGTTTGGAAATACTGCTGTTTACTAGCAGCATTAGCTGTGTTTTGGCCTTTTTTAGAAGCCTCTAAACCAAAATGATAGTTCAACTTTGCACTATTCGGAGCTGTTTGAATATCCGTTGCATATAGGGTATAGCTATCTTTCCAAGCTTTATTTCTATCTATTGTCTTGACGCTATATAACAGCACTAAACCGCCTACTATAGCTAAAGTTATTTTATTTGCGCCTACTATACCCTGCCCTTTTGCAGGAAATAGTTGTTGCAAACCATACGCCACCGCCAGCGTAAAACCTAGCAAAGGAATATATAAAAATCGTTCTCCGAAGGAAGAACCAATCTCCACAAGTACATTACTAAATATCGAGAAACTTATTCCATAAAATAAGGCACAAAATGATAAAAAATGCTTTTTGGTAAAACCCAATATAGCTACTCCCACTAACCCAAGATGCAGCACTAGAGATAATAGTACCCGCCAATCTCCAAAACTAGTTGCTGGAATTTGATTATAGCCTACATCCGATCCTAAGGGATGTGGAAACACCATGGTCCACAAATATTTTCCTAGTAATAAGATGGTAGTGGCAAATCGGTCAATTGGGCTATTTATCCCAACTAATAGATTATCTAGGATAGAATTTACTTTACCTCCAGTAACAAAGCCACTCAATACTTGATTTCTTACTAATAAAAATACCGCCGCGGGTATTAATAGTACTGCAGTAACGATGCCTATTTTTTTCCAAGTGGCGGAAGAGAAAAAGTAAAGAAACAATGGGAATAAGGCTAAAAAGGTAATGGCACTTTCTTTTGAAAAAAGTGCTAAGGAATAGGTAATGGCAGCTACGAATAAATACCATTTTTTTTGATGATGGGTGTACTTCCAAACTACCTGCAAGGTAAGCAAAAAGAATAAGAAAGCAAGAATTTCATCTCTACTCTTAATATTTGCTACAATCTCTGTGTGAACTGGATGAGCTATAAATAGAATAGTTGCTATAAAGGCTAATAGTTGTTCCTTCAATATTCTTGACAATACTAGAAATAAGAGAAATCCAGTAATTGCATATAATAATACATTGACAAAATGATGAATAGCGGGTGAATCGGGTGCAATACCCCACTCTATAGCAAACATGGTTAGCGGTAGCGGTCGATATAGCTCGCCCGCACTATTCCAATACCCAAACCGATAATGTTCTCGCCATATTGTAGGAATACCAGCAACACCCTGCTTGGTTACATAATTGTCTTTGATGGCAGAAAAATCATCTAAGGCAAAATCATGTCCTAATGTATTTGCATATATCAAAAAACCAAGTACCGCAATGGCTAGCCCCCAAATCCATGTTTTATCATTTGATCGGCGTATTTTGTTTGGTTCTTTCTTTATCTTGGCTTTTTGTTTCTTCTTGGCCATAGTGAATCATTAATTTGGAGTAGAACAGAGAATAGAGAGCAGAGACTGTGTCCGTTTACATTCAATGATATTTCATTGATCGAGTGGATGCAGTCTCTGCTCTCTGCTCTCGCTTCTCTGTTCTAAAAAATACCTCTATGAAAATCCTACAACTCTGTAGAAAATTTCCATATCCGCTTAAAGATGGAGAGGCGATTGCTGTAAGCTATTTAGCCAAAGCCTACAAAAAGCTTGGGCATGAATTAACGCTATTATCGTTTAATACCATTAAAACTTATTTTGATACCCAACAATTACCTGCCTCTTTCGATCATTACACTAGTATTCATACGGTATATTTAGACAATCGGGTTAAACCAATAGCAGCTTTTTTTAATTTGTTTACCGCTGATTCTTATTTCATTACGCGTTTTATCAATTCAGAATTCAAAAATAAATTAAAAGAAGTATTAATTGCAAATGATTTTGATATTGTTCAATTAGAGGGGATTAATTTAGTACCCTATATTCCAATTATCCGTGAATTTTCTACGGCTAAAGTGGTGATGCGCTCCCATAATGTAGAGTTCGAAATATGGGAAAGAGTAGCTGCTACGACTAGTTTTCCATTGAAGCGATGGTACTTAAAGTACTTAGTACAACAATTCAAGACCTATGAGATAGCTCAATTCGATAATTATGATTTTTTATTAGCGATGTCTCAGAGAGATTTAGATTATTTTCGACAATTAGGTCTTTCTGGGGCGGCGATGGTAGCACCTATAGGTTTGGATATGGCGAACTATAACACTAGTCCAACTGCTACGATGCCGCCCAATTCTATTTCCTTTATTGGTTCTTTAGATTGGATGCCCAATCAAGATGGCTTGAAGTGGTTTCTGGATCAAGTATGGCCGGCTGTCCGTCTAGCTTTTCCTAGTCTCTCCTTCCATATTGCAGGCAGAAATACGCCTGACTGGGTTTTTGCAAGAGCAGGAGAAGGGGTGGTTGTACATGGAGAAGTACCAGATGCTACCGAGTTTATTCAACAACATCCTATATCTATCGTTCCTTTATTTTCTGGGAGTGGCATGAGAGTAAAAATCTTAGAATGTATGGCATTAGGTCGGATAGTACTCACGACTCCTGTCGGCTTAGAAGGTATCGCTGCCACTCATTCTGAAAATATTTTGGTAGGAACTACAGCCGATGAATTTTGCGACCTACTGTCCCAATGTATTCAGCAACCTAATGAAATGGAGTTGTTAGGTGCCAATGCAAAATCTTTCATCACGGCTAATTATGATAATCTCCTTATCGGGGAAATGATTCTAATAAGACTAGCTAAGATTATTGACTCTCCTTAACATATTTTAACAAATCTATATTTAACTGTATTAAAATACTATTAATCAGCAGTAAATATATTTATTTTTAACACAAGTTAAAAAATATAACAAGTTGATAAATAACTTTTAGTACCTCTGGTGCGTCTTAAAGGGGAATCATATGACGAAGTAAAATGTACTTCAGATAGGATTTTGGTTAAGATCACTCATGAAGTGATTACGAATTCAGGTTAAAGGACTTTTGAAGCGGTGGCGAGTACCTCCTGCCACCACTCTTGATAAAAACTAGTTGCCTTAAATTCTTTACAGCAACGATCAAAATATAACGGGTGTTCTCATAGTGTGTGGGCTGCTCCGACGTCGGTTTCGACTCGGAGCAGTTTCTTTTTAGCCTTTGGTCTTATTTTAGGAGTTATCCGCTCCTTGACATTCTTCGCTTTTCATAGTTTTCTTTCCAACAATTTATCGTATTTTCATGTTGATATTTTCTATCAATACTAGGGTTCAACTTATCATCTGGATTATAATTATCTTTGTTCCTCAAAAGAAAGCTCATTGTGTTAGCTCTGGTTCTTTGACTCAAAAGAAGTTATGTTATCTCAAATTTCATTCTATTGAAAATTATTAAATTTTCAATAGAATGAAATTTAGAGCTAACACAACATAGAGTACTTACATTCCACCTAGAATTAAACCAAATTACAAATCAGCATATGAAATTTGTCAATTGTATTCTGAGTATCGTAACTTTTCTAATGATCTATTCTTGTGCTAGTCCCCCAGATTATCCATTAGAACCTGTCATTGCTTACAAGAGCGTTTCCACTAATACCATTAACCAAAGTGCGATCAGAGCCGACTCGGCACTAATAACTATATCGTTTACCGATGGCGATGGCGATTTAGGTCGGGAAGGAATGGATAGCGTTGATATTTTTATCGTAGATAATAGGATAAATTTTTTACAGCCTGGTTTTGTCATTCCATTTATTGGGCAACAAGGAGTTGGAAAAGGTATCTCTGGTGAGATCACTTTTGTAGCACCTCCCAATTGCTGCATCTACGAAAATGGTTTGCCTCCTTGTCAACCTTCTACTGAGTTTCCAATTGATACGGTCACCTATGATATCTATATTATGGATCGGGCTGGCAATGAGAGTAATCGGATCACGACAGAACCTATATTTATACGGTGTAATTAAGATGGAGAGCAGGGAGTAGAGAACAGAGAGTAGAGACCTGTTTCGTTTGCAATCAACGGAATTTGGTCGTTTTTTAACCGAAATTAATCTCTATTCCCCGCCCGCCTGACGGCAGTCGGGCTGGTCTGCTCTCGCTTCTCTGTTCTCACAAAAATCAACTAGGATTATTATAACAAATGAAATACCCATTATTCCTATTATTATTCCTACTAGTGCATACCTCCTATGCACATACTGATCCCAATACCATCCAAGAGGAATACCAGATCAATATCAATCGAGCAACAGATAAAATAAAAGTCGATGGTTTGTTAGAAGAGTCGACTTGGCAAAATGCTGCCGTTGCCACCAACTTCTGGATTAACTTTCCAAGTGATGGAGAGCAATCAAAGTTACAGACAGAAGTAAAAGTAACCTACGATGATAACTTCCTATACATCGCTGCCAAATGTTATGACAATAATGGAGCCATAGTACAGTCCCTAAAACGAGATGCAGGTTTCTGGAGTGGTGATGGCTTTGCGTTGGTGCTAGACCCCGTCAATCAAAAAACGAATGGTTTTGCTTTTGGCGTGAGTCCTTATGGCGTACAGATGGAGGCAACCGTCACTGGTAATACAGGAGCGAGAGGTACCAGAGGAAGCGGTATTAGCGATGATTGGGACCACAAGTGGTATGCAAAAACGACCCGATCTAGCGATCATTGGATAGCAGAAATTGCTATCCCTTTTAAGACTTTACGATACGATGAAACAAAAAAAATATGGGGCGTTAATTTTATTAGAAGTGAAATGAGTGATAATAGTTATCACGTCTGGTCTCCCATTCCTGTACAATTTAGAACCTTAGACCTCAATTATACAGGCGCATTAGTCTGGGATCAAGCACCCAAAAAAGCCAGAGGAAACATTACCGCCATCCCCTATATTTCTGGTAGTCATGTGAAAGATTTTGAAGAAGTTCCCACTACGACAGACAATGGTTTCAATGTAGGTTTGGATGCAAAAGTAGCCGTTACCTCCTCGTTAAATTTGGACATCACCGTTAATCCAGATTTTTCTCAAGTAGAAGTAGATGAACAAGTAACAAATCTTACTAGATTCAACATACGTTTGCCAGAGCGGCGATTATTCTTCTTAGAAAACAGAGATATTTTTGAAAATTTTGGGAACACCCCTGTAAGACCTTTCTTTTCAAGAAGAATTGGTTTGGATGCAGATGGTAATTCTATACCCATTTTATTTGGTCTACGACTTACAGGGAATGCGACCAAAAACTTAAGGGTTGGTTTGTTAAATATGCAGACAAGATCCACAGATGATTTTTTAGCACAAAATTATTCCGCAGCTACTTTCCATCAAAATATTTTCGGACGTTCTACGGTAAAAGGGTATATAACCAATAGACAGGCAATGCAGGATAGCGAATTCCAAAGCGATGATTATGGCAGAAACGCTGGATTAGAATTCAATTATCAATCAAATAATAATAAATGGTTGGCTTGGACAGGATATAGTCATTCTTTCAAACCAGACATTACAGATGATAATTACTATTATAAAATAGGTGTAAGAAGGCAAGGTAGAAATTTTACAGGGACGATCAATTGGTTTCAAGTTAGAGAAAATTTCTTTTTAGATATGGGCTTCTTGGATAGAATCAACCACTATGATGCAGTTAGAGATACCTCTTTTCGTGTTGGATATGGTTCGTTTTTTACCAATCTAAATTATACTATTTATTCAAAAAAGGAAAGAGATTTAACTTCCCAAACTTTTAGTACAACCTATAATGCAGTACTTAGAAATGATGATCTAAATGCACTTTCTAGGTCTATTGAGTTCAATTATCGGCTTAATTTTAGAGGAAGAAAGTCTATTAGAATGGAGTTAAGAAATGAAGAAAACACCTTACTCTACCCCTTTACATTTACCTCTGATGATGCGGATGAACCGCTACCTGCACAGACCTACAGAACAAATGCTGTTCGCTTCCAATATCGGTCAGATGGCAGAAAAGCGTTTGGTTATGAAATCACAACTAACCTAGGCGGCTTTTATAGCGGCACCCGAACAGGCTTAGAAGTAGAGCTTTCTTATAGAGCACAACCTTGGGGAACTTTTTCAACAGCTTTTGCCTATAATAATCTACAATTTGGCGATCCTTATGGAGAACGAGTCCTCTACTCTATTAGCCCAAAAATAGAAATCAGTTTTTCCAATAATCTATTCTGGACCACTTTCTTACAGTATAATACCCAAGCGGAAAATTTCAATGTCAATAGTCGAGTACAATGGCGATTTGCGCCTATGTCTGATATTTTTCTAGTGTATACGGACAACTATCTAGTTGATACAGATGATACAGTAGATAATTTTAGGATTAGTGAATTTGGACCTAAAAATAGAGCGCTTGTTTTTAAGGTGAATTATTGGTTGAGTTTGTGATATGATTTGAGTGTAAAACAAAGTCGGGGCGACAAATTAACCACTTATTAACCAATCGTTTAGACCTTATTTAAAAAAAGATGTGTAGTTTTGCCCACAACACCTAACAATAATACCCTACCTTTTTTACACCTTAGCCTTACTATATTGTAACAAAAGAGGTTAAATGAGTGTAAAATCCTTATATTTGCGAAGTTTTTTTCTAACCTAAAATTTTTTTTACGAAGGACTTTGCTTAGAAAAACTTTCTTCATAGGAGCAATATCAACGCAAATATTGTGATCCTAATGAAGGTCAAGTAGCAACTTTCTTCAAAAATCATTTCTAAAAAAGTATCGAGTCATGCAAGGAAAAGGAACTATTCGTTTTTTCTTGATTGTTATGTTTTTGGTGTGTTTATACCAGTTTTTACTGGTAATCCCAACGCTTAATGTAGAGCGTGACGCAGAAAGTCACGCAGAACAAGTTGCTGCCAATTTTACTGGCGGGGATAAAGAGGATGCCGAGCGTAGTGCTAGATTAGCCTACCTAGACTCTATGTCTAGTCAAACAATCTTTAGTATTCCATTACTAAAAGATTTCACCTACGAAGAATTAAAGAGAAGCCAGTTGAATTTAGGACTGGATTTGAAGGGTGGAATGAGTGTTATTTTACAAGTCGATTTGAAAGAATTTTTATCGACCTTAGCCAATGACTCCAAAGACCCTACTTTTTTAGCTGCGTTAGAAAATGCGTCCAAAGCACAAGCAAATGCTCAATCGGACTATGTTTCCCTGTTTGTTCAGGAATTTCAAAAATTAGCTAATGGTAAGAAGTTAGCTTCTATATTCACTAGAAATAAGACTTTAACTACCAATGATGGAATCAACTTAGATTCTTCTGACGGGGAAGTTGCTAGAGTCATTCGTCAAAAAGCGGATGAAACAGTACAATTGACTTTCCAACGTTTGAAAGATCGGATTGATGAATTCGGGGTAACTCAACCAAACGTTTCTTTGGATGAGGCTAGAGATTTAATCTTGGTAGAATTGCCAGGTGTGGATAATCCAGAGCGGGCTAGAAACTTCCTTCAAGCTACGGCTAAGTTGGAGTTTTGGGATACGTATAGAGTAACAGATGCAGGTATTCTAAGTTCTTTTATGGCTGCTAATGATGTATTGGCTAAAGCTGCTGGTACAGAAATCGTTGCCGAGACGGTATATGATACTACGTATACTTACAATTATGATGACGCTGGTAATATTGTTGACTCTGTTCAGAATATTGCGGAAAGACAAGTTACACCTACTGCTGGAACTGGTCCTTTATTGAGCCAGTTCAACTTAAATGCAATCAGTGGCGGTCAATTAAGTGCACCGCAAGCTGTAATGGGTACAGCTCCTAAAAGTAGTAAAAATGCTATTAGCGAAATGCTAGCGAAGCCTGAAGTGATGGCTTTATTCCCAAAGGATGTAAAATTCCGTTGGTCAGCAAAGCCTAGCAATGATGAAAATGGCAAGTCTACTGGTAATTATGAGCTATATGCTGTAAAAACTAGAAGAGGTAGCACCAAGCCACCATTAGAAGGGGATGTAGTAACAGATGCTAGAGCAACGCCAGACCCACAAACTGGAGAAATGGCGGTATCTCTAATGATGAATAACACAGGTGCTAAAGCTTGGGGCGATATGACCACCAAAGCTGCTCAAAATAGCAACCGTGAAGTGGCCATCGTTTTAGATGAAAAAGTATATTCTGCTCCACGAGTAATCAATCCAATTTTAGGAGGTAATACGCAAATCACAGGTAACTTCTCTACACAAGAAGCGAATGATTTAGCAAGTATTCTTCAGATTGGTAAATTACCTGCTAAGACAGAAATTATCCAAGAACAAGTAGTCGGCCCATCTTTGGGTTCTGATAATATCAAAAGAAGTATTACTTCTTTGATCGTTGGATTCGGATTATTATTAGCGTTCATGATCTTTTATTATGGCACTGGTGGTATCGTTTCTATTATCGCTTTATTATTAAACTTATTCTTTGTATTCGGTGCATTGGCATCTTTAGGTACGGTTTTAACCTTACCGGGTATCGCTGGTATCATCTTAACGATTGGTATGGCGGTAGATGCAAACGTAATAATCTACGAAAGAATTAGAGAGGAATTGAGAGAAGGGAAGTCTATACTATCTTCTATCTCTGATGGTTTCCAACATTCTTACTCTGCGATCATTGATGCGAACGTAACGACGATCTTAACAGCAATCGTTTTATCTTACTTCGGTATCGGTCCAATTAAAGGATTCGCCGTAGTATTAATTATCGGTGTGTTATCTTCTTTATTTACTGCGGTATTAGTTGGTCGTTTAATGATTGACTGGTGGACGGTTGACAAAGGAAATAACTTATCTTTCTGGACAGGCTTCTCAAAGAATGCTTTTGCAAATCTTAACATTGATTGGTTAGGTAAGCGAAAAATGGCTTATGTAATCTCTGGTATTTTATTGATAGCTGGTATCGGCTCTATGTTGACTAGAGGTTTTGATTTGGGCGTTGATTTCAGTGGTGGTTATTCTTACAATGTACAATTTGATGAAGGAACTAATGTTTCTGCCGATCAAATTAGACAAGCATTGGCAGCTCCATTCGGATCTGAGCCAGTTGTGAAGGAAGTAGATACAGATAATACCTATGCTATTGTAACGGATTACTTAGTATCTGAAACTGATGAGCAAGCAGCTGATCAAGTAATGGCAAAGCTGCATGAAGGCTTGGCAGCGATGGGCGTTACGGCTAGTTTAGATGATTTCAAATCACCTAATTCTAGTGGTACAAAAGTAATTAGCTCTAGTAAGGTAGGACCAACTATCGCAGATGATATTAAGCAAAGTTCGATCTATGCAGCGATCTTCGCTCTATTGTTGATCTTCTTGTATATCTTCTTACGATTCAACAAATGGCAGTATAGTGCGGGTGCGGTTGCCGCCTTATTCCACGATACGTTAATTGTTTTAGGTCTTTTCTCTTTACTATGGGGCTTTGTTCCATTCCCATTAGAATTAGACCAAGCATTTATCGCCGCTATCTTGACGGTTATCGGTTACTCTATTAATGATACCGTGGTTGTATTTGACCGTATCAGAGAGTATATGAATGCTTATACAAATAAGTCTAAGACAGAAATCATCAATATGGCGATCAACTCTACGGTGAGTAGAACGGTGATTACCTCTTTAACTACTTTATTTGTGGTAGCGATGCTATTCATTTTTGGTAGTGGTAGTATTAGAGGTTTTGCCTTTGCTTTATTGATTGGTATCATCGTGGGTACTTATTCTTCTATCTTCGTTGCTACGCCAATTATGGCAGATTTGACGGATGAAATAGAGCCTAAAGAACAAAAGAAGAAAAGCTCTTTCGCTAAGAAAGCGGCTGCGGCTAGATCTTAAAAAATAGAGGTCAGATGTCAGACCATTGCATTGTCAGGGGTCAGACTTATGATTTTGACTATTAGATAAAAAAGCCTTCATCACTTTGTGATGAAGGCTTTTTTTATCCTTGGGTTTCACCCGAGGTTATTTGTGTTTAACTACTCCGTAGTTTTTTTTATTGGGTTTTGATCCGACCACTTTAAAGTGATCGGATCAATTTAATCTGGTTCTTTGACAAATCCCGTGATTGTAACGGATCGTCGAAGTTTGTAACTTCGATGCAGTATGATTATCATATAGCATCGAGGTTACAAACCTCGACGATCC
>CAKZUM010000607.1 GCA_937921525.1 uncultured Saprospiraceae bacterium | reverse complement strand
TAGTGCTATTCATAGGGTTTTGGGTAGCTCGTCGGGTAGGTAATCTTTTAAAAGGAGGGATAGCTAAAGCCAATGTATCTAGTGAGGTCACTACTTTTTTAGGGTCTATTATTGATATTGTGCTGAAATTAGCAGTAATACTGGTAGCTGCCAGTATTGTAGGGTTTGAGGTATCTTCTTTATTGGGCTTAATTGCTGCGATAGGTTTTGCAGTGGGGATGGCATTACAAGGCTTCTTAGGGAATTTCGCTTCTGGTATTACTATTGTTTTTTTAAAACCATATAAGGTAGGCGACTGGGTATCTATAGGCGATAAATTTGGAAAGGTAGAGGCAATTGAGATTTTTAATACGACCATTATAACTCCAAATGATAAGACCCTTATTATTCCTAACGGGAAAGTAACGGACGATACGATTACTAATTATTCTACGAAAGGACGGATACGTCTAGAATTGCAGGTAACCATGCCTTACGCCGAAGAGTATGATAAAGTAGAAAGGTTGATTAGAGACGCCTTGACCACGGTACCAGGTGTTTTAAGAGATCCTGAGCCATTGATCGGTATTGAATCTTATGATAGCCATAATATTGTGGTGGCTGTTCGGCCCTACATAGACCCTGAATCCTACTGGCAAGTAACTTATACTGCTTATGCCGCTATTAAAAATGCTTTTAGTAAAAATGGAGTGAAAGTGGCTTACTCAGAAGGTGTGGAGTTAGGGCCTATTGGTGGGTAGCTTGGGTATGACTAAATCATAAATCAAATATCAGAAATCATACATCATAAATCCATCCCTATTTGGTCTAGATGGATTTAAGATGTATGATTTATGATTTAAGATGTATGATTTTTTTCCGCTCTTTCTTATGATTATCGAAGCACCGTCACATTCCCTTGTTCTGTATAAACCTCCCCAGAGAAACAGGTGACTCGAAGTATATAACCATACACATCTGGATCAACTAGCTTTCCATTAAAGGTGCCATCCCATACATCACCTTCAGCATTCGCTCTAAATACTTCTTCTCCCCATCTATTTTGAATGACCCAAAAGACTTCTTGTATACCATTTCCTCTTACTCGTAGGACATCATTGATGCCATCGCCATTTGGACTAAAAGCATTGGGGAAGAAGATATTTGGTGGTCCGCATACTGGATTTTGGACGGTTATCATTACCATTTTGGTCGTAGTACATCCGTTTTCATCCGTAACAGTTACTTCATAAACAGTATCACTCATAGGCATTACGGTGCGCGTAGGGCCTGCATTTGGATCATCTGCCCATGTAATATCTACGCCAATGGATGGGCTTAGGTTTAAGTCCACTTGCTCGCCACTAAAGATGGTATCTCTTGAGGCAGTCAATTCTACTGTTGACTCCAAATCGACTACTTCCACAGTGGTTGTTATGGTATCTTCACAACCAGCAATGTTCATCACGATTACGGTATAATCTGTAGTTTGCGTTGGAGCTATAGCAATCCGTGGAGCCGTTAAATTTTCTGTTTGAATACTAGGATCTGGAAACCACTGATAGCTAATAAATTCAAAATTAGGATTTCCGTTTCTTACACTTAGCATCGTGCTAGTACCTAAACATAAAGGAACTGGATCATCTGCAATAATGTCAGATTCTGGTGTGGCGTTTTCAATAAATACCCCATCTTCTATCGTACAACCAGACGCATCTGTAAATTGGAAAAAGTACTCTCCAGGTCCAGCCGTAAAAGAAGCAGCAGTAGAAATGACCGGATCAAAGTCTGGAGATTCTGACCAGATTAAAGTACCTTCTTCTTCAAAGATTGCTGCTATTTCAACCTCATCATCAGAGCATACTGTCCCATCTTCTGTTTTTTCATATTCTACTTCTTCTGGAACTGTGACTAAAACAGTAGACTTAGTTTCACACATGTCTTGGCTAATAATTACCTCGACTAAGGTCGTCTTTTCAACGGTGATAAGTGGTGTGGCACTATTAGAATTATCGAATACACCTGCTGGTGACCAACTGTATTTTAAATCAGCTACGCCATCAGGATTAACTGGCGTTGCCACATTAGGACAAGCCATTACGGTATCTGTGATCGTTGGGAATCTAAATATTTGAAATGGTTCTTGCCTAGTAAACGCTGCCCCACAGCCAGCAGTAGTAGATACCGTCAAAGTGACATCTAAATTCGTATTATCTTCGATGGTCACTTGCGGATTTTCTTCTGTTGAAGTCATTCCATTTCCAAAGTCCCAATTCCATGTGATTGGACCGGGAGAAATCTCAGAAGTATTTCTAAAAGTAATTAAACCTTCATCCACACAAGGATCATAATCTATTTCAAAAGAGGCTTCCGTTACAGCATCCTCTAATACATTGAGTGTTTGTTCTGACATCAGACCCAAGGCATCTGCACAAGGGAATACAGGATCTAATCTTAGACCAACGGTATAGTTGCCCGCTTCTGCATATACATGAGAAGGGTTAATTTCTCTAGAAGTGTTGCCATCCCCAAAATCCCATATATAATTACCTAATGCACCACCAGAACTTTTAAAGTCTACCGTTCTACCATCACATTGTAAGGCTTGGTCGATACTGGCTGGTGGTCTTGTCATCGCAGATATAACTCTTACAGAACCCGTTTCTTCGCAGCCAAATTGATTTTGTACCGTATAGGTATACACTTGTTCGCCTTCCACACTTACCGTAGGCGTCCCTGTATCTGCCCCTGCTATAATGCCTACAGAAGGCGTCCATTCGTAGCTTAGTTGATCTTCTGGTTTGTTATTGTTTACGGCTAATTGTACTTGGTCTCTATCACAGGTATAAATAGTATCTATACTAGAAATATCTAAGCCTTCTGCTGCCACAGTATAGCTGCTCTCACTTATACAGCCCGTAGTATTGTCTTTTAAGAATAATTCATAGCGGCCAGGTGCTAGGTTGGTTCTATTTGGATCATTCGTAGTACCCGTCTGATCTTGCCAATCGAAAGAGTATTGATCGTTTCCTCCCACCACAGATAAGTCAATAGCACCAGGCCCATCACAGGATGAAGGAGTCACTTCAAAATCAATTCCAATCTCAGGGAGGCTAGTCACACTAAATGCTTCTCGCTGAATCTCTACACCATTTCCGTCTCTAACAATCAACTCAAACTCGCCTGCTGGTAATTGGTCAAATGGAAATTCAGTACCGTTAGTATCAACGATTACTACGTCCATTGGCCCTTCAAAACAGGCAGAGCGTTCTATATTAAAGACTAATTCGCCAGTATCATTAAAACAATTGACTAAAGGATTGATCACTACTTTAGCAGTAGTGGGTTGGTTTCCTATAGTTACAGAAGTCATTTTGGTACAGCCAGAAACATTATCCGTTACGGTAACGGTATAGTCTCCTGCTTCTAAATCCGCTCTTGTTGAACTATTCTTTATCACGCCATCACTCCAGCTATAGGTGATGTCTGCACTCGGATTAGCCACAATAATTTCAGCAACACCATCTGCGACACCGCACTCTGCTAATTGATTTACTTTAGTCTCTTCAATCATTACATTTTCACAGTCGCAGTTCTCTTCAACTATGAAAGTTTCTTCATACCGACAAGCCCCTTGATCTGTAACAGTAACACTATATTCGCCCGGAAGTAAATTACTAATAGAAGCGGTAGTTGCTCCATTGCTCCAACTATAACTAATTGCACCAGTACCTCCAGTGATAGATAAATCAATACCACCATCATTGCCAGCGCAACCTACTATGTTGTTAGTTTGGTTAATATCAAACGTACAATCCGCTTCTAATTCTGCTTCCAAAATATTGACACAACCGTTCGCATCTATTACCGTCACAGAATAAGTTCCCGGACTAAGATTTGGATTCGTTGCTTGATTGCCTTGGCCATTACTCCATAAATATCGGAAGGGTTCTAATCCTCCTTCCGTAACAACTTCAATAGTGCCATCATTACTTAATAGGGTAGCAGGAGAAGTGCTTGATAAGCTAACCGCAGGTTCTTTGGGTTCTGCAATTGGAATATTATCGACAAAGACAGCACAGCCTTTACTATCTGTTGCTAGTACCGCATAAATTCCAGGTTGTAAATTTCCCCTAGTAGGCCCATTATCCGTTCCATCTAAATCCGTCCAATCAAAAGTGAAATTATCATTACCGCCAGAGGCTTTTGCAATGATTAAACCACCTTTACTACAAGTAGCAGGTATTCTTGATATTTCTAAAAATATTTCTTCTGGTTCTATTATTTCAAAACAAGTACCGCCGACTAAGCAGCCAGTTGCATCTGCTACTTCTAAGCAATAATCACCTGCTGGTAAAGCATTGGCTGTATAGGTATTCCCTTCTCCATCTTTGATGGTGGTAGTAATTGGAGTGGCAACGCTTGGAGGTGTCGTAATGTCGAACTGTACACTACCATTACTTCCTCTTGGGCAAGTAACGGGGGTGGTATTCGCAACACTGACAAGGACATCACTTTTATTGGGTAGCAAAAAGGTGAGTACTTCTACACAATTGTACAATTGATCTGTAACCGTTACCGAATAAGTACCGCCTATCAAATCTGTTCTGGTAGCTCCAAAAGAACTGCCCCAATCAAACGTATAATTACCACTGCCACCAGAAGCTTGAATAGTCGCACTTCCATTATTAGCACCACAATCTGGTTGTTGATTAATAAGGGCATTGGCCTCTAAGCCTCCTTCTGAATTGATGACTATTGTCATGACATCTGACTCTCCCGGGAAAAGAGACTCAAAGGTAGCAGTAACAGTATAAGTACCTGGTGCTAGGTTTGTTCTTGAAAACCCTGTGCCACCATCACTCCAACTAAAATCTAGACCTGTTGGGAATAATTGAGCCGAGCCATTATTTTGGCCACATTCAGAATTGGTCAAAGCAGTAATTTCTATTGGCCCAACTTTAGTAGTAGAATTGCCAACTAATATATCTCTAATCAATAGACATTCGGAATCTCCTTTATCACTAATTGTAACGGTATAAGTACCCGGATTTAATCCAGAGATAGATGCCCCATTTTGTCCATTAGACCATTGAAAATTAAATTTATCATTTCCTCCATTTAAACTTAGCGTAATTACACCATCCTCTTCTTCCAATCCAGTAGCCTCTATTAACACGGTACTAATTATTTCTGGTTCTATACAATTACAGTCAGAATCTACAAATGCACTCGTACTAATGGTACATCCTGCTGCATCGGTAGCAGTTACGCTATACAAACCTCTTTTTAAATTAGTAATGGTTTGTCCTGTATTTCCATTGCTCCACGCATAAGTCAATGCACCGTTTGCATTAGATATATTAGCGGTTAGTTGCCCATTACCACCAGCACAACTTACATTAGTTCTAGCAAGAGTAGCTTGGAGTAAACAAGTAGTGCCTACTGTTACGGAAGTAACTTCTGCACAACCATTAGCATCGGTTACGGTTACGGTGTAAGTACCTGCTGGTATATTATTAATAGTAGCTGTAGTTCCATTATTGTTCCATTGGTAAGTGTAAGGACTTCGACCGCCAGATGCGCTTACAGTTGCAGAGCCATCGGCACTCGTATTGGTCATCGCATTAGTAGAACTGCTAGTAAGCGTAGGCCCATCTATCTGGTCTAATTGTACACTAGATACAGCAGCACTACAATTTCTCGTATCGCTAATTGTCAATGCATATACTCCTGCTGGAACATTGTTTCTAGTTAGTTCAGAAGTCGATCCAGCAAGATCATTCCAATTGACTTGGTAGCCACCATTGCCCCCTTGTATATCTAAATCAATCGTTCCACCTATTGCACAAGTAGGTTGTATTCTGCTGATACCTACATATAAAAGGTCAGGGGAGGTAATTTCAAAACACTCACTACCAACCAAACAGCCATCTGCATCAATAGCTTCCAAACAATAATCACCTGCTGGTAAGGCATTAGCATTGTAGCTATTTCCGAAACCATCCATCACACGCACTTCTGCCACATTGCTAGAGGTAGTAAACTGAACTTGACCGTCTGTTTGTCCAACACAAGAAACGGATTGAATATTGGTAATAGTTACATCAATATTAGCTCCTGCATTATTCAGCGCAAAGGTGAGGAGTTCTACACATCCAAAGGTATTGTCTGTCACTTGGACGGTATACGTACCCGCTATTAAATCTGTACGGCTATTCGTATTGCCCCAAAGGCTGTAGCTATAATTACCGCTACCACCTGTTACGTTTAAACTAACAGCTCCATTATTTAAACCACAGTCAGGAAGTCTATCAATAACTGGCGTAACGACCAATCCTCCTTCCGACTCAATAATTACTTGGATAAAATCTTCTAACCCGGGATTAGCAGGGTCAGTAGCAGTAATAGTATACGTACCTGCTGCTAAATCATTTCTAATATGGCCGCCTCTTCCATCACTCCATGTATAGGAAAAATTAGAAGGCTCTAATTGCGCACTTCCTGTAGCTTGCCCACATTCTGTATTGGATGTAGCTACCACTTTTATAATACCAATCTCAGAGTTACCGACAAGAATGCGTTCTATGGTACTACAAGATGGACTTATAGCATCTGTAATTGTTACGGTATATGCTCCTGACGATAAGCCAGTAGCACCTAATCCGTTGACTGAAGGATCAGACCATTGATAGCTATAGCTACCAGCACTCTGCATTTGTAACTGAATAGAGCCGTCTTTGGCATCCGTAGCAGAGGCTTTAATCACTACAATATTGGCTATAACAGGATCGGAACAAGCGCAATTATTTTGAACCATGATACCTGTGCTAATGACACATCCTGCTGCATCTGTAGCGGTGACGCTATAGTACCCTTCTGAAAGCCCATTGATGGTTTGACCAGTAGCACCATTACTCCAGACATAGGTTAAAGATTCAGTAGTTCCAGTAATAATAGCGCTGATGCTTCCTTCTGTTCCGAGGCATCCAGCTGGTGTATTTACACTAATGTTGGCATTCAGTAAACAATTGGCTGTAACGGTTACAGAGGCAATCTCTTCGCAACCATTAGCATCCGTCACTGTTACTGTGTAAGTGCCTGCTGCGATATTATTAATAGTAGCGGATGTACCATTATTATTCCATTGATAAGTATAAGGGGCAGCTCCTCCATTGGCTACTACGGTAGCGGAACCATCTGTCGAACTATTGGTCGTAGAACCTGTCGAACTGGTACTTAAAGTTGGACCCGCTAATTGATTTATTTGAATACTAGATGTACTAGCTGTACAGTTTTCACTATCACTTAGACTAAAAGCGTAGACGCCTCTCGGTACGTCTGTTCTAGTCAATTCAGTCGTTACACCAGAAAGATCATTCCAATTCACTTGATACCCACCATTTCCACCAAGCACATTCAAATGAATGCTGCCACCTCTAGTACAAGTAGCTGGTATTCTATTGATAGTTACAAATAATAAATCAGGTTCGATGATTTCAAAACACTCGCTACCCACTAGACAACCATCCGCATCTATTGCTTCTATACAATAGTCTCCTGCGGCTAAAGCAGTAGGATCATATTCCATACCCAAGCCATCCACTATGCGCACTTGTGCTACATTGCCAGCGGTAGTAAATTGAACCTGCCCATCTGTGCCTCCTGCACAAGATACGGGTTGGATATTAGTAATGGCAACATCAATATTGCCGCCCTCATTAATCAATGAAAAGGTAAAAGATTCTGTACAGCCGAATACATTATCAACTATTTCAACCGTATAAGTACCTGCCATTAAATCTGTTCGAGTATTTGAAGTACCCCAGCTACCATAGCTATAATCGCCACTCCCGCCAGTTACAGCAAGACTTACAGATCCATTATTTAAACCACAAGTCGGTAGATTGTTAATTGTAGGCGTTATGCTTAAGCCACCCTCTGTTTCAATAGATACCTGTATGACATCTTGTACACCAGGTCTTGAAGGATCAGTAACCGTAATGGTATAATCAAAAGCAGCTAAATCGCTTCTATTGTGACCACTTTTTCCATCACTCCAAATGTAGGAATAATTAGCAGGTGCAAGCATGGCCGTACCAATTGCTTTACCACATTCTGTTGGAGTAGTAGCTACGACATCAATAGGGCCTAAGGAAGAATTACCAATTACAATAGTCTCTAGGGTTACACAAGAAGCACTCCTTGTATCCGTAATAGTAACTGTGTAACTACCTGCGCCTAAACCAGTAGCCGTTCCACCAGTAATAGAAGGATCAGACCATTGGAAATTATAAGATCCAGACGCCATTTCTATTTTAATAGAACCATCAGCAGTCTCCTCTGAAGAAGCATTGATGACTACAATATTATTAATAATCGGATCAGAACAACTACAGGCGTCGCCTACTATTGTACCAGCACTTGCCGTACATCCTACTGCATCCGTAGCGGTGACGGTGTAATAGCCTTCTGCCAAGCCGACGATACTTCTTCCTGTACGTCCGTCACTCCATAGGTAAGTGACCTCATGGTTGGTATCTATTGCATCAGCGACTACATTTCCTTCGTTGCCTTGACAATTAGATGGGGACGGAAATAGATTTACTTTTAAAATACAAGAGGCCTCTACCAAAACACTAGCTGTTTTAGTACAACCTAAAGCATCCGTCACGGTGACGGTGTATGTACCATTCGCCAAGTTGGAAATCACATTAGTAGTAGCACTATTACTCCAGCTATAAGTATAACTAGGAGTGCCACCAGATACGTTGACAGAAGCAGTTCCATCCGCCGTATTTTCATTAGAGGCAGCCGTTGAAGAACTAGTAATAACAATAGCGGGAGGTTCAGGAACCGTAACCACCTTCGTAGTGACACAGTTACTAAAATTATCGGTAGCAGATAGGGTATAAGTACCTGCTTCTAAATTAGTAATACTAGTACCAACTTGACCAGAACTCCATGTATAAGAAAAGCCATTCTCTGTTCCTCCTGTCACATTGACACTGATAGCACCGTCATTGCCACCCGGGCAAGTTACTTCCTTGAAATCAGTTACTGCAATGAAAATTTCGTTTGTAGAGCGTACTTTACTATCTGCCACACTTGTACAGCCAGCAGCATCCGTGACAGTCAACATATAGTCCCCCTTGACTACATTTGTTAAGTTAGCATCTGTACTTCCGTTACTCCATAGATAGGTATAAGGAGCTTGTCCGCCTGTCACCGTACTTTGAATGCCTCCATCCGCATTTCCAAAACACACCTTTTTATTAGAATGTAATTCGATAGTAGGGACTGGTTTGCTCTCTATAGTAAACGGAATCTCTTTCGTACAGCCATTACTATCTCGGATAGTTATAGTATGATTACCTGGGCTTAGAGTGCTTTGGGAAGGACCCGTACCGCCATTACTCCATACATACGTGTAAGGAGCTCGTCCACCTGTAACCGTGACGGATGCAGTACCTTTAGGCGTATTTCCACAGATAAATTCATCCGCAGATAGTTGTACATCCAGAGCGTCTCCACCTGCATTTACGTGTAAAGTCTCTACAACACTACAGCCTCTTGCATTGGTTACGGTCACAGTATAATCGCCGGGGGAGAGCGAGTTGAGCGTTTCTTTTTGTCGATCGCCAGTACTCCAGACAATATCAAAAGGAGGCGAGTCGCCTGATACCGTGATGCTCACTTTACCATCATTACCTCTGCCATTACAATTTTCAGGAGTCGCTTCTGTATAAACGGTAGGAACCGAAGAAGGCAATAATTCAGGGGAAGCCATTGCGGTACAGTCATTTGCATCCGTAACAGTTATAGCATATTGTCCAGCTGACAAATTTTGCCGAACGGCACCTCCGCCACCTATCCCCCAAACATAGGAGAAAGGGCCTACACCACCTTCTGCGCTAACATCAATCCGCCCATCGTTTGTACCATCACAACTAATATGGCGAAGACTAGCATTCAAGACCAATTGGTCAGGCCCTGTTACTAATGCACTAGAACTTCTAGTCTGGCCCGTACCATCATCAGTAACCGTTACGGTATAATGACCAATATCGAGATTTTCAATAGTAGCAGTTGTTTCACCAGTGCTCCAAAGATAGGAATAGGGACCTACGCCGCCAGAGACAACAGCTTTCAGCCAGCCATCTTTTTCATTAGCACAGGTAACATTGCTACGCTTGAGGGTCAATTTTATTCCAAAAAAATAGGTTGTGGGAGAATTATCGGAGTTGGGATAGGCACGGTTATCGTGTTTGTTTTTCGTAATTTCAGTAGGATAATCAGCAGCTAATAGCTGGTTTGATTGAAAAAAGCCTACTAAAAGTACCAAAAACAATATAGCATTCCTCATGTTCATGGATTTATACAATATCGCTTTAAATATTATAATTTTCAAATATATGTATTTATTGTGCTAAACAAAAGCCTTTCAATGATTGATTTCTATTTTGTCGGCTGATATAGCTATTCAAATCTCAAATTAGTTAGTGCTTTAAGAACTAAATATCTATACTATTGTCAGGGGTCACACTACTGGACATTGTTTAGAACAGAGAGCAGAGAAGAGAGAGTAGAGACGTATTTCGATTAGAAAACAACGAAATTTCGTCATTTTTTTAAACGAAATCTGTCTCTACTCTCTGCTCTCTATTCTCTGCTCTTTAAA
>CAKZUM010000606.1 GCA_937921525.1 uncultured Saprospiraceae bacterium | reverse complement strand
ATAGGAATGATAATAAGTCCTAAATATAGATTCGTATCTTGCAATACCGTTTTATCAATAGGAACCTGTTCTATTATAATCTTTCGATGAAAATAGAAAGTGGCCCAAGCCACTACCGCCATGAGGTAATCGACTAGCCGATATTTAAAGAGATCCCGCTGTCGTTGTTGATAACTCATGGTTGGAAACGAATCAATTTAATATTATCCAATAAAATCTCTAGGGAATTAGTAGCCACACCTCCACATCCTGTGTCATTTGTCGAGGCACGGAAGGCTAATTTATAGCCATCTAATTGGGATAGTTCTAAATCCTCTTGAAAATTAATATACACCTTATTCCAACTATTAATAGGACACAAAACTACCTTATAGCTGATTGCTTGCATCGGTGTTCCTGTGCTTATTTCAAATCCTACCAAACCTACCTCTAGTTCTACATTCGTTCGATAATCCATTTCTAAATATACAGGTGTCCCACCGCTAGTCGGCAAATCAACAAAGGTTGAAATTGATATTATTTCTGTGGATTCTTCGGTTAATGAAATACTTCCTGATCCATTCCCGTACTGTACTTGCGTTGGATTGGTAACTCGATTGATACCTGCATTATTTATGCCTTCCAACTGGATATTATCCCCTTCAAAATCTTCCGTTAATACAAATATACTATTTGAGAGATATCCAATATTTGGTGTGATAAGATGGACTTCATCTGGGACTAAATTCAAACTAATTTCATACCTATCATACATTGGATAAATCACAGGAGTACTTCTTAATCCGTTTTCTCGAATACCCGCAAACAGCGTAATATTTTGTGTTCCAGAAGCTAGTACCGGAATCGTAGCAGGTAATTCAAATACGCCTAACGCTTCCCCATTTATAAAAGCCCATACATCCGTAATTTGGTGACTATTAGTTCCCTGAATACTTTCGTTTGTTGTTAATTGAAACTCGTCTACTTGAATATAGGAAGGGATGGTTTCTTCTGGATTGATTATATCGCAAGAGGAGATAATGAGAAATAGGAGTAAGTAAGTAAATGATTTAGGAGTCACGGAGGTAGTTTTTTTTAGAGCATAGATACTGAAGTTGTTTAAAAATGAATTGATGCATCATTTGCAAGTCATTGATTCCTAGATACCTGCCCGACTGCCGTCAGGCGGGCGGGCTTCAGCTTTTTTGATTCCCGTAGCTAAGGCTACGAAAATAAAAAAGAGCTTCGTCCTAGAAATCAAGCACTTACAACTGATTACAGAATAAATTCTTAAACAACTTCACTGTCACCCACTTTGAAAGCGGGTGACAGCATCTATGCTCAACGTCTTTAAACGGCGAAACCCTTACTCCGCCGCTCGATTTCTTCAATAATTTGATGAGCCAAAGCTAAACAATTATATCCTTCTTCGATAGTTACAACAGGTATAGTATCATTTAAAATACTGTTCGCAAAAGTACTTAATTCCATTTGAATAGCATTTATCTCTTTTACTTTAGGAGCTTGAATACCTATATATTTCTTGCCTTCTTCTGTATCTAAGGTCATAGATACACTTGGTTTATTTGGATCATCTTCATTCCATAGCTGAACAACTTCTGTTTTCTTTTCTAACAAATCTAAACTCAAATAGGCATCTTTTTGAAATAAGCGAATTTTACGCATTTGCTTCATGGAAATCCTGCTAGCTGTTAGGTTAGCAACACAACCATTTTGAAACTCTAATCGCACATTCGCAATATCTAGTTGTTTGCTGACTACTGCAACGCCACTAGCACTCAATGATTGTAGTGGAGATTGTACCATATTCAATACTAAATCCAAATCATGAATCATCAAATCTAGTACAACAGACACATCTGTCCCACGAGGGTTGAATATCGCTAATCGGTGAGCTTCAATAAATAAGGGATGTAATCGAATATCTTGGATGGCTTGAAAAGCAGGATTAAATCGTTCTACATGTCCTACTTGGATTTTGACTGGGTATTTTTTTTGTAAATCTATTAGAGCTAAGGCAGTCTCTACGGTATCCGTTAATGGCTTCTCAATAAAGACGTGTTTGCCTTGACGGATGGCTTGCTTGGCTAGTTTAAAATGGGTAGAGGTAGGGGTAACAATATCAACAGCTTCAGAGCAATCAAGTAACTCTTCATAACTATTAAATAACCGTACATTATACGTTTGTGCTACAGATTGAGCAACTTTTGTATTACTATCAAAAATTCCAGTAAGCTCAATCTGTTCAATTGCTAATAGGCATTTCAAATGTATTTTGCCTAGGTGGCCGACACCTAACAAACCGAGTTTGATCATAGTTATATTAGAAAATGGTGAATGAATAAATGGTAAATGATAAATCTTGAGATGTTGACTACTAGACTTTAGGCAAAGCATCAACAAACACCTAGGTCAGCGTCTAGGAATTTACCATTCATCATTTACCATTTACTATTTTTACCCTTCTACCAAGGTACCAATATTATCCCCTTGAACAATACGCATTAGATTTTCCCGCTTATTAATATCAAAAACAATAATTGGTAAATCATTCTCTCGGCAGAGTGTAAAAGCTGTCATATCCATGACGTTCAAATTCAAATTAATTACTCGATTAAAAGTAAGCGTATCAAATTTAGTCGCACTAGGATCTTTTTCTGGATCGGCAGAATAAATACCATCTACGCGTGTTCCTTTAAGGATAACATCCGCACAGATTTCATTCGCTCTTAATGCAGCAGCAGAATCTGTCGTAAAGTAAGGGCTACCTGTACCAGCAGAAAAAATAACAACTCGTCCCTTTTCTAAATGACGAATGGCTCGACGACGGATGTATGGTTCCGCAATCTGTTCCATTTTAATAGCTGTTACCAAACGGGTAAATACGCCTCTTTGCTCTAAAGCACTTTGTAGTGCCATCCCATTGATAACCGTTGCCATCATACCCATGTAGTCACCTTGGACCCTTTCGATGCCACTAGACTCCGCCTGTAGTCCTCTAAAGATATTTCCTCCACCAATAACAACTGCGACTTCTACACCAAGATCTCTTAGTTCTTGAATTTGTAGGGCATACAATTTTAGCATTTCAGGAGAAATACCGAATCCTTGTTCCCCCACTAATGATTCTCCACTCAATTTCAGTAAAATCCTTTTATATTTTAATGGCATTTTTTAGTTTAATAAATGATTAAATGATGAATGGGAATTAAGAGCTTGTCTAAATTTCTACTTCCTGATAACCAATATCTTAGGAACTTGAGTTTGCATTAAAATAGTCACCTAGCTCGCTAGGCAACAATTTTAATGCTTCCTCAAAACCCTAAGCTATTGATAATCAGTTTGTACAAATTTTAGACAAGCTCTAA
>CAKZUM010000605.1 GCA_937921525.1 uncultured Saprospiraceae bacterium | reverse complement strand
TGTACTAATTTCTGCACGTTATGTAATAAGGCCATATTCACCATATTAGCCGTTCCTTCTATATTGACTTGTCTCATTGCTGCTGCTGCTTTTGGATCAAAAGATACTAGTGCCGCACAATGATAGATCTGCTCGACTCCCTCCATTACTTCTTCCAAAAAAACAATATCTAATATGTCTCCTTCTACCCATATAATCTTATCTTTTACCATCTCCACTAATGCCATTGAACTCGTACTTCTTTTTATGGCAATGATATTTTGATACCCTTTTTGCACCAAATATCGCAATAGGTATGAGCCTACAAAACCTGTCCCGCCTGTTACTAGTATTTTTTGCTGCATATTAAAATAAAGAAGTAAGTAACTTACGCGAATCAAAGGTAAAACTGGCTATCCTTCTAACGTTGTAAATTGATGTTTAGAAAATCATTTTAGGATAACAAGCAAATATTTAAAGTGCTGATTATCAGTTTTTTAATTTTAAGCAAAGGGATGCAAGCCGTATTTTCTTTACAACGCTAGAAGGATAGTCGTAAAACTAAAATTGGTATTGAAAATCAATCTGTTAGGAAGAACGTTTACTAAACTTTTAAAGTTTAGTAAACGTAATCCGTTGATAATTAAAATTCAACTCTTGATTCGCATATTTTATAAAAGAAATCTCAAACTACAACCAATGTCGATTGTTTTAGTTGCAAACTTAAGAACCTTAAACCTTACTGACGAAGATAAATAACTTATTCTTTCTCTGTTACGTATCTTTGTGCCTTTCTTCGGCAACTTAGTTTTTAAGAAAACTGGTTGGTAAAATCATTAATGAAAAATTTAAAAGCCTTATTACTTTTATTTCTAGCCAATTCTATATCTGCCGTTGCGCAGGGTATTAGTATGATTGCGATTCCATGGTACTTTACAATGTTAGAGCAGATGGATTTATTTGCTTATACTTATATTGGGGTTACGATCATTGCTATTGTTTGGGGCCCTTATTGTGGTACATTAGTAGATAAATATAATCGGAAATATATTTTCCTATCACTCGCCTTAGTAATGGGCTGTTTGTTAGCAGGAATTAGTGCGCTGGGCTTTTATCAAGGACATTTGCAATGGTATTGGGTAGGGCTTGCGTTTGTCTTTACTTTTTTAAATTATAATATTCATTTCCCAGCAGTATATGCTTTTGCTCAAGAAATAGTTGACCCTTCCTATTATGGCAAATTATCTTCTTACTTAGAAATACAACATCAATTAACGACTATTCTTGCAGGGGCGACTGCCGCTATGCTCTTAGAAGGAACTCTTGGAGGAATGGTCAATATATTTGGGTTTAAAATCGCTACTAATTGGATGATACAGCCATGGGAGATTTATGAAATCTTTCTTTTGGATGCTAGTACCTACTTTATTTCTTTACCGATTATAGGTGCTATTGTATATGAACCGCTTGTAAAAAGATACCAAGAAAGTGGTAATATCTTCACCCAATTCAAAGTAGGGATAGATTATTTAAAACAAAATAAAGGGATCTCTATATTTGGGGTAGCTTCTTTTTCTGTCTTTGTGTGCTTAGTAGTATCTACTTTTTATCTAATTCCTCTTTACGTAAAAAATCACTTGGGAGAGCAAGGGGATGTATTTGCTGCAGGAGATATGTATTATGCAATCGGAGCTGTTTTCTCTGGACTGGCTATTAGAAAATTATTTAAAAACATCAGCATCAATTACTCTGTGATTGTAATGACTTTACTAGCTACAATAGCCTTTCTTACTTTAGCCTCGACTAAAAATACCTTTATATTTTACGGAATGTTTTTTCTGTTAGGAATTACCAATGCAGGTATTCGTATACAACGAATTACCTATCTGCTAAAGACCGTACCTAATCAAGTATATGGCAGAGCCAATAGCATTTTTTTTTTAAGTCATGTATTTTTTAGAATCATTTTTCTTAGCTGCTTTTCTTTGCCTTTTTTCTTGACAGAAAATAATATTATTTATGCTTTTTATATTTTTACAGCCTTTTTACTATCAACAATAGCTGTATTAGTTTATTATAGAAATGATTTTTGAGGCCCATGAACTTATTCAACAAATTGGCGTGCTTTGCTAATATTATCCTAATAGCATTGACTTTCGGAGCCTATATTGCACCCTATTTTCACCCTGATACCAGTGTTATAATAGCTACTCTTGGATTAGTCTTTTCTGCTTTATTAATAGCTAATGTATTGTTTGTTATTTATTGGTTCCTAGTAAATCCCAGATGGGCTATTGGCTCTTTTTTAACACTTTTAATTGGTTATCAGACCGTTCTAGGCTTAGTTGGTATTTCTTTCAATAATCCTAGTGAAGAGAAGACCCCCACCTTAAGTGTTGCCTCTTTTAATATGCAATTATCCATGCCATTAAGGATGATTAGAGGAAAAGAAAGACGTATTAAGGAAAAAGAATACGAAAAGTATTTAAGCCAATTCGGATGGATTCATGTGCTTTGTTTACAAGAGCATAGTCGGTTAGGTCAGAAACATTTAGAAGTCGCATTAAATTTTCCGTATAAACACTATTCAACTAAAAATAACTTTGTCGCTTTATATTCTAAGTTTCCGATCATCAATAAAGGGAATATTGAAAATTTTAGTGAAAGCAATGCCAGCGACTGCATCTGGGCAGATATTGTGGTAAAAGAAGATACCATAAGAGTTTATAGTGCCCACTTAGAAGCAAATCGGAAAAATGGAAAAATACCTAAAAAGGTCGTTCTGAACAAAAAAGAACCGCCAGTTGATTATTCTATTGCTGTTGGATTATTAACTTTTTATCAAAAATTTTCTTCCAAGAGAGTAACTCAAGCCCAATTAATTAAGGCACACCAAAAAAATAGTCCTTATCCAAGTATTATTTGTGGAGACGTCAATGATACTCCTCAATCTCATGTTTACAAAATATTAGCAGATAATCAAACAGATAGTTTTCGATCACGTGGAAAAGGCATAGGTGCAACGTTTGGCTCTACCTTAAAAAATAGATTAGCCTTTCTTAGAATTGATTATATTTTTAGTGATCCTTCCTTTACCGTTTTGAATCATCATATTTTTCCTAATCAATTTTCTGATCATGCCTTGATTGAGGCTAGTTTGCGTTTGGAGTAGGCCATAAAAAAAGCCCAACATTCCTGTTGAGCTTTTATTGTACCCCCGGGGGGAATCGAACCCCCACTTCCGAAGAAACTGGATTTTGAACCTGCCTGCCAAGGCACGCAGGCAGGTCCAGCGCGTCTACCAATTCCGCCACAGAGGCAACTATTTTAATAATGATCTCAGGAATTTCTTTCCTGAACCACCTTTAAGATATTTTTCTCTAATTCGAGCTTCCTTTCTAGTCTCAAATCTTTCTTGATGAATTAAGATAAATGGAAGGTAAGCCTTAGTTGTTTTGTTATAACCGTTATTATGCTCCAGTAATCTGCGATCAACATCATTACTCAGACCAACATAGATATAATTCCTTTCTACTGATTTTAACGCATAGACGTAATACATCTTTTTTCAAATTAAAAAAGCCCAACATTTCTGTTGAGCTTTATTTGTACCCCCGGGGGGAATCGAACCCCCACTTCCGAAGAAACTGGATTTTGAATCCAGCGCGTCTACCAATTCCGCCACAGAGGCAACTATTTTGTTGATAGCGACTGCAAAATTAGCTAAAATTTAAACATATCGCAATATTTAAGTATTAAGTAAAGGAAAATATTTTTCCTTTTAGAAGAAATTCCGAAGAATATCCAAACCATTCGCATACAGGACCAGCCCAATGACTAAGACAAAACCCGTAATTGTCGCATACTCCATGAATTGATCACTCGGCTTTTTGCCACTAATCATCTCATATAGCAAGAACATCACATGTCCTCCATCTAATGCAGGAATTGGCAGGAGATTCATAAAGCCTAGTATAAGCGATAATACAGCCGTCATGTGCCAAAAACGCTCCCAATCCCAAGAATAGCCAAACATACCTGCTATTGAACCAAAGCCACCTAAACTTTCAGAGGCTTTAATTTTTCCTTTAAACATTTGTCCAAAAGCCTTGATTTGAGTAGATAAAAAATCTATTCCTTTTGTTACCCCTAATGGCATGGCTTCTCCTAAAGAATAGGTTTGCTTAGACATAGCTGGCATTTGTCTATAAGCCCCCATTTTACCATTCTCATTTAATTTAAGAGGAAGAGTAATCGGTACGCCATTGCGTTCTATACCAACTTGTACCAACTTACCTTTGTTTGCCTGTGCGGCTTCATTGTATTCTCTGTAGAAAGGCGTTGGTGTTCCATTAATAGAGACGACCCTATCGCCTTTTTGTAAACCAGCCAATCTAGCAGGGGAATCGACGACGGCAGTATCAATGATGAATGGATAGCGAAAGCCAAAGATTTGCATGCCTTTGTTCTCATGCCTAGACAAAATATCTGAATACTTGCCGTCTATAGCTAAGGTCTTTTTTTGGCCATTCCGCTCAATTTCCATAGAAGCGGCATTATTAATAATGACCTCTCTTCTCAATATATTCGGCTCAAACTTTGTAAATGGTACCTCTCCAATTCGTAGAATCTTATCTCCATCCTGCAAGCCCATATCCATTCCTAAAGAATCTACTTCGATCCCATATGTCGCATTCTCTGCTGGCATAAAACTAGATCCCCAATTCCATAACACCAAGCCCCATAATAAGAAGCCTAGAATAAAATTAACAGTTACCCCACCTAGCATAATAATCAATCGCTGCCAAGCTGGCTTGGAACGAAACTCCCAAGGTTGGGGTGGCAATTTCATTTGCTCTCGATCCATACTCTCATCAATCATTCCTGCTATTTTTACATAGCCTCCTAAAGGCAACCAACCGATGCCATATTCTGTTTCTCCTTTTGTATATTTAAATAAAGAAAAGTACGGATCAAAGAATAAATAGAATTTCTCTACCCTAGTATTAAACCACTTTGCTGGAAAAAAGTGCCCCATTTCATGTAGGACTATTAATATGGACAGGCTTAAGAAAAGCTGCCCTGCCATTACGACGTATGCCATGTATTATTTTTTGTAAAGAAAACGCCAATTTTAAACGCTTTGTTTTCTAAAAAGGCAAAAGTAGTACCTTTTTAAAGCAAAAGCGGAAATTGAAGGATCAATTTCCGCTTTTATGATTCCGTACCACAGAATTTATTCTGTAACTCAGGATCACAGAATTTATTCTGTTAAGCTACGGAATAAATTCCGTGGTACTAGAATACAGAATAAATTCTGTGGTACAAAAAAAATTCGGGCTAGCATACTAGATGCCGCCCGGATTTATCAAGACCATGAATATAAATATCTTTGATTAGGTATAAACTATAAAATACTTCCTACCTACTTATTAATCTTCATTTATAAAATAGAAAATTTCAACTACTGAATGTCAA
>CAKZUM010000604.1 GCA_937921525.1 uncultured Saprospiraceae bacterium | reverse complement strand
ACGAGAAGCAACATCTCTAGGTACTAAGTTACCGAATGCAGGGTATCGTCGCTCTAAGTAATAGTCTCTATCTCCTTCCGCTATATCTAGCCCTGTTTTTTTGCCCTCTCTTATAGCTACTGCATCCTCTTTCTTCTTAGGTACCCATACCCGACCATCATTTCTCAAACTTTCTGACATCAAGGTCAGTTTAGATTGATATTCTCCAGATTGTGGGATACACGTTGGGTGTATCTGTGTATAACAAGGATTCGCAAAACAAGCCCCTCTTTTCACTACTCTCCATGCTGCACTCGCATTACTACCCATTGCATTGGTCGATAAATAGAAAACATTCCCATACCCACCAGTCGCTAATACCACACAGTGTGCGGCATGTCGCTCTAGCTCACCTGTCAATAGGTTTCTGGCAATGATGCCTCTAGCTTTTCCATCAATCTTCACTAAATCCAACATCTCATGGCGGTTGTACATTTTGACATTACCATTAGATATTTGTCTAGATAGTGCCTGATAAGCACCTAACAATAATTGCTGTCCAGTTTGACCTCTAGCATAAAAAGTACGACTCACCTGTACTCCACCAAAAGATCTATTAGCTAATAAGCCACCATATTCTCTTGCAAAAGGTACACCTTGAGCTACTGCCTGATCTATAATCTCTACACTCGCTTCTGCTAAACGGTGTACATTTGCCTCTCTACTTCTATAATCGCCTCCTTTTACTGTATCGTAAAATAAACGATACACACTATCTCCGTCATTTTGATAATTCTTTGCGGCATTGATACCACCTTGAGCGGCAATAGAGTGTGCTCTTCGTGGACTATCATGGAAGGTAAAGCATTTGACGTTATATCCCAACTCACCCATTGTAGCTGCTGCTGACGCTCCTGCCAGACCCGTTCCCACTACAATTACTTCCAGCCTACGTTTGTTATTTGGCGCAACCAATGGCATCGACCCTCTGTAAGTCGTCCATTTTGTTGCTAAATCTCCCTGAGGTACTTTTCCATCTAGTTTCATATATTATGATTTGATGATGTTTATTTCTTTAAAGTAAAAATGTAGACTTGTCTACATGTTTTTTAGAAAGAATAAAATTGGAATTAATGCGAATCCTAAAGGAATCGCTACTGCATATAATTTACCCATTCCATGAATAAACGGCGTATACTTCTTATGGTTCAAACCAAGTGTCTGAAAAGAGGATTGAAATCCATGCCACAAGTGAAAAGCAATCACTACCATTGACAATACGTAAAATACTACGAAGCCAATATTCTTAAAAGTTTCTGTTACTGGAGCATATAAATTCTTTACCTGAACCCCATCATATTCTACCATTGGCACATTGCCTAGCTTCATCTGTAACCAAAACTGGTACATATGAATCAATAGAAATACTAGAATGATTATTCCCAACCAGCCCATGTTTTTAGCAAAGCCCGCCACGGTATTAGTGGCTCTAGTATTATTGACAGCATAACTACTACCTTTTGCTGATTTGTTCTTTAACCAGAGCAGAATTCCTTGTATCGCATGTAGTAAAATAAAGGCATACAAGCCATAGGAGGTAAACTGAATCAATGGATTGGTCGTCATAAATTTAGCGTACAAATTGAATTGTCGCCCACCATCATCCATCAATAGTTGTAGATTTCCCGTTAGATGCACTAGCAGGAATATTATTAAAAATAATCCCGTCAAACTCATAATGAGTTTCTTTCCAATTGAAGAAGTTAGAAAGTTGCTGAACCAGCTCATAACTTATAATATTTTATATGAAAGACCCACTTCCCTAGATTGGCTAGGGAGGGTACAATTTTGTGTCAAATGTATGTAATTAAACCGTATTTCCAAGAATTTAGACTGCTTTCCTTCTTTTATTTAGAATTATTCTAATTTTACAAAAATCCTTATAAATTTATAAATAGACATGTCTAGCAATAACAAAGTAAGCTTCACTAGTTTTTTAAAAAAATTTCCAAAGATAGATCTACCAATCACTTTGAGTATAGATACCCATTTTATTTTTAGTAAAAATAATAAACAGCTTCATCCGCTTGAGGTAGATCAGTTTATTAGCCTAGTAGAAGGGCCTATAGCGGATGAATTTACGGAAGTGATTCCTTGTTTTTCTCTTAAAGATACCAAAGACTTTCATGCCATTGTTTACTGGAAAGCAGCCTTACTAGATTATCAATATGTATTGGCTACTTTTACTAAAAAAGGAGTTCCTATTGCGAGAAAGGTAATAGCTGGGACATTTTCAGATGGTGTTAACATTGCTCAATCGGTAGCGACCATCGATAGTGATTGGACGATTAATATCGTCACTGGTGCTGCTGGGCTTAAAGAGGAATATGATGCTACTAAGAGTACTGCTATTGAGGTAGATTTATTAGCAGATGGTCATATTATGGAAGGAGAATAAAGAGGCTTTCTTTACTACGAACGGGATAAAAGATGATTTTGAAAATGATGGTTTGATTGTCCACGTGACACAAAAGTACTTGGACAAAATAAATGTAACAATTAAACACATAGCAAACATAGACTATGTGTTCTATGTACCTATGTGTTTAAACCACAAAAGTAGTTGACAATTTTACCACATAGGTACATAGGTCACATAGTTAGGACGTATGCTATGTGACCTATGTACCTATGTGGTAAAATACAACCCTAGCTTTGCTTGGGCTAACTTTACAAAACTATTTAATTTACAAATTTGTGGTAAAATTAGTATCAACTACGTAGATGAACTTGTCACTACTAACAATCTAACA
>CAKZUM010000603.1 GCA_937921525.1 uncultured Saprospiraceae bacterium | reverse complement strand
TACATTTAAAATGGTCTTTTTTCCTTTATACTGCCCTGAAAAAATGTTCATTTATACCAGATAAAATCTCATTTTTTCAAGTTGTCTAAAGCAAAAAATCTTCATTTTAAATCGTAAACTTTATTTATCCCTCGTTCCTAATAGAAGTTGTTTAAAATAACATATCGTTCATGTAAACAAAAAAACCTTCATCATTATAATGATGAAGGGGGGAGGATTTTTCTGGAAAGAACTTATCGCAATCCATTATTTGATAACAGTCACAATAGGTTCTGTTCCGTATTAAGCAATTATAGTTAATTCACATCGAAAGGGGACGTAATACGTTTGCTATCTGATTTAGAATCTTTTAAATGACTCTTTGTTTCTAGACCATTTAAATGATTACCATTTCTTAAATAAGTGCTTAAAAAATTTGCTGCTGCTGAAGCCAAACCGTTTAAAGCATTATAAGAGGGTGTTACTACTCGATACACTAGTTCTTTATCATTCAAGCTTATTGCTAAAGCAGTATTTCTACCAACTTTTGTATACTCTTTTATGATAACTTGAAAATTAACTGCATTTGCTGGAGGGTTCCAATAATGCGTGAACATGATATAGAAATCATACCCTTCTCGGGTTAAAGTATTATTCAATACTAGACCATCTATTTCTTGTGGAGGGACACGATATTCAGGAAAAAGTTTTTCCTTACTAAGATTAGTACACTTGGATAATCCAAGTTTAGGGAGAATCTTAATAAGATCTTTTATTGAGGAGTATAGTAGAGGATTCTTATCTATTTTTTTTGTTATATCATTGGTTTTCGGCGTACCTGCAAATAAAGAAGGGGATATTGTATTGATAAAAAAAAGGAAAACTAGTCCTAACAAGAAGGGGGTTTTTCTTTTGAAAATATTGTCTCCCATTACTAGTATAATTACATATTTTTGAAATTATATTACTCGCTTTTTCGATAGAAAAAACACGTATAAAAATAAGCCTTATGATTAAGAAAGTATTAGAATTATTGTTATCTAATTCTAACACTTTCTTAAAAATTTTACAAAGTGAATAGCGTAAATCCCAAAATTCACATCGTCTTAATTACTTGATTGATTAACAACCACCTTTAGTCCATTGCCACTTTGGGTCAATTTAAAAGACTGATTACTGACTCCACTCACTATATGTTCTATTCTATTATCATCCCCTTGTTGAATAAATTCGGTAGTTACATTACTGCCATTTGTCAATTCTTGAATAATCTCATTTGAATTACCTCGCTGAATGACTAATGATTTCTGCAATGCCCCTTCTTGAAGTAATTTATAAGTATTATTACTTCCTTCTTGAAGAACAACTATTTGATTACCAGATCCTCTCTGTATTAAATCAATCGTGTTTGAATTTCCAACTTGAAGCGTTCTAATCAAATTAGATTGAACGCCACCGTCATGAACTTGGGAGATGCTTGTTGTATTCAAATCTCCTATTGTGTTCTGAAACACAGCATTCGTTCCTGCAGCTAACTCCTCTTTCAATAGATCACTCGGTTCTAGTAAACTATCTTCAATAGAGAGTTGTTGTGCATGAATAGACCAAAAGAAAGAACAAATTAGTATAGTGGAAATTATTTTTTTATAATTCACTATAACTAAATTTTAATGGTGATTATTGGTTTCGCTGAGTAATATTCGTTACGTTAGTTCCACCCGTTACTGTAGAAATAATGCTGTTCGTATTACCTCTTTGATCTAAAGAAGTAGTGTTACCATTTCCTTCCTGAAGACCGAAAGAAGAGTTACCATTTCCTTCTTGAAGAGAAGACATTTGGTTATCATTACCCAATTGTGTTAACTCTGTATCACCAAAACCAGCAGCATTATTTTGTCCATCTTGTGCAACTGTTACTGTGTTACTGTCTCCTTCTTGAATTACGGAAATACTATTAGAAAGACTTGTTTGTGTGAAAACACCTGTATTATTATTTCCTGTTTGAGAAATTAATACTTCTTGGTTTTCCCCAATTTGATCGGAAGTAATTCTGTTAGAATTTCCCGTAGTAGCAGCAGAGAACGAATTATTAGATCCGTCTTGTACTTGAATTACCGTATTCAAATCTCCTGTCACCATGACATCTGCTGAATTACCATTTCCTGTAATCGTTTGAGAAACAGTATTTTGGCTACCCTCAGATATAATAAATGACTGTACATCGTCACCCGTAATTGCCTGCTGTACTTCATTAGCATCTCCAATTTGTTCTACAACAGCTGAACTGTTACTTCCTTCAATAGCACTGTTCACTCTGTTGCCATTTCCTGTTTGATTGATTCCTAAAGTGGTAGCGTTACCAGTAATTGTTGATAAAACATCATTAGCAGAACCTGTTTGGATGATATCTACTCTTGTTTCATCTCCTGTTTGTGTGACATTAGCATTGTTATCTTGTGCCATTGCCATTGTTGCACATAAACATACCATTACTGCTAAAAGTAAATTCTTTTTCATTATTTTAATTTTTAAGTACATTAGAAAATTTCTTAGTATACGTGGGACTTAAAAATTACGATTACTGTACAACATGATAGTATCATATCAATGATTTCAACACAACCTTTGTGTATAAAATCAAAGAAAAAAATACTCTAGATTTATTATTTTGATTTTGTGTGTTCTTTCTAAAGAACGAAGAGGGGAAAGTAAAATATGGGGAGAATTATAGAAGGGGATATTAAGTTTACTAGAACAAAGGTAGGCTATATTCATGCTTAAGAAAATACTTAAAAACCGTATTTTCCTTTAAAAACTACGCATTTTACGCAGTTCCTGCATAAGACCATGAATATAAGTCCTCAGA
>CAKZUM010000602.1 GCA_937921525.1 uncultured Saprospiraceae bacterium | reverse complement strand
GCGTTCTTGAGGCAGTAATTTTTTCTTCTGAGGATGCTTTGAAAACCGCACATAGCCTAGCTACGTAAGGATTTTCAAAGTATTCTCAGAAGGAAAAAGAACTAGTCAAGAATGTATAGTTATTTCTACCGCATTCCTAAGCATATTTTTAAAAAAATGAAATGCACAAAAAACAAAATTGGATACTTATAGGCATATTCTTAACCTTTATTATCTGTACATTAAATATAATTGGAGGGCAAGAATCAGCGCAAATTCAAGATAAAAAACTAGAAGAAAGATTAGCAAAGGTTAGTAGTGCGACTAAATTAGATGTTCATAGGTTTATGGGATACGAGTATCTTTTGCCTAAATATATATCGCTTCCTTATGATGCAAGTATGAACACTAATGTACAAGGACCACTTTTTGATATTGGCTATTTATTACTTTTATTTTTTCCTATTTTTTTACTTTTTCTAGTACGGGAAAATTTCTTTAGAATATTTTTGATGTTTATTTTGCTAGCTATTTATTGCGTAAGTTCTATTACGGGATATAGTGCTTCCAAACGAATCCTACATAACGATATTCAAAAAGAAGTATCAGAAGAATTAGTGAATTTAAATGGAGGAAGTGATTACTTATCCCATCTAAAATTAACGCTTTTCAAAATTACCTATAGCGTAGGAGAACCATTAGTGAATCTACTAAATAATATTTCAGGAAAAGGAGATGCCATTACCTATCCTTTTATGCTTATCTTATTCTTAATTTTTTCTTTCTTCTTTTTTAAAGAACAGGAATTTCTGAATTATAAAAAATCATATTTATTCTTTTTTTCATTAGCGTATGCCTTCTTCTGGTGGATTTTAAGTGCAGGTATCGTTTATTATGGATTACTATTTGTTCCGTTAGGTATATTACTGATTGTGATGGTCTATGAAAAAGTAAAAACTTCTAATAAATTTATCCATATAGCTTTTGTAGTTTTATCTGTCTGCTCGATAATCGGATCAATCTCCTATAGGCTATCTAATTTTAATCCAGAATTAACAGATAGGATGCTGCATCCAGTGTCAATGGCATATGGTCTAGGAAAGGCAAATAAAATTAATGCAACTAATCTAACTTATCCTAATTTTGGTATCGTATTAGAAAAAATAAATAAGGATCCGTCAGAATTAATATATAAAGCAGGTACTTTTTTTCACTACTTCATAGATAGCAATGATAGGAGAGTGTTGGAAGACAACCAATTAGATAAGGTTTCTAGATTACAGCAAAAATATATTTATCAAGGAAATGAGGAAGTACTTAATGCCTTTAGACGGTCTGGTTATAAGTATTTATTAATAGATCTTAATTTGTTAAATGTGGACACTTCACCAGAAAGATCTCTGCTCAAAAAAATAAATAAGTTGAATGAACTTTTACAATCGCCTTCTATTCGGTTGATTGGAACAGATCGATTTATGGAAGATAATAATGGACAGTCAGTATATACGGTTTATGGAAAAAGAATAATACATCGAGGAACTTTTGCTGCTTTTGAAATTATTTGAAAAATTAAGATAATCTAAAAAGGGGTATAAACCGTATATAATACGCTAACTCTAGCAAATATCTACGTCTTTTAGTTTATTTTTACAGTCTTAAACAACCTCCGTGGTTATTGGGTTGCGCATTAATTAGATTAAATATTGTTGATAAAGAATGAATATTGAAACATATATATCATCAGGTATATTAGAAGATTATATTCTTGGATTAGCTTCCCCAAAAGAGTGTAAGGAGGTAGAATACTATATCAAAAAATATCCTGAGATTAAATCAGAACTTAGAGCTATTGAAGATGCTTTAGGCTTATATACACAAGCAAAGGCCATTCCAATGCCTAAAGGATTAGACCAAGAGATTTTATCCTGTATTGATCAATTAGATATTTAATAAGCGAATATTTTGTTGTTACTTAGGAATGGTTCATTTATTATTGAACCATTTCTTAACTATCTTTCCGCTCAAAAGTTGATTACTACAAATATGTTTTCACTGATAGTGGAGGTATATAGAAATCCTTATTCTTTCAAACCATTAGAAATACGTCAATCACACTACTGGACATTGTTTAGAACAGAGAGCAGAGAAGAGAGAGTAGAGACGTATTTCGATCAGAGAACGACGAAATTTCGTCATTTTTTAAACGTAATCTGTCTCTATTCTCTGCTCTTTAAAATGTCCAGTAGTATGAAATGTATTCCTGCATTATTTGCAAGTCATTGATTTCTAGAATTTTCAGCTTTTTTTCATTCCCGTAGTTAAGGCTACGAAAATAAAAAAGAGCCTGCCCGACTGCCGTCAGGCGAGCGGACTTCGCTCTAGAAACCAAACACTTACAACTAATATCAGGCTATATTCTCAAACAATTTCATTTTGAAAAATTATCACGATACACTCCCTCACACTACTGGACATTTTAAAGAGCAGAGAGTAGAGAGCAGACCAGCCCGACTGCCGTCAGGCGGGCGGGGAGTAGAGACAGGTTTCGTTTAAAAAATGACGAAACTCCATAGTTTTTTAAACGAAATCTATCTCTGTTCTCGCTTCTCTGCTCTCTATTCTAAAAATGTCCAGTAGTATGACACTCCCTACTATTTAAGATATATCTGTTTAAGTAGGAATGTACTAACGTGCTTCTAACTTAAAGGTGAATTAAAAAACACAATGGCTTTGACTAAAATGCTTTCGTTTCATTTTCTCAAAGCTCAAAACAAAGTTGGTTTATAAGACCTACACCAATTACAAATTACTATTATGTCTACTCGCACAACAAAATTCTGGGACATCATCTTAAGAAATAAAAGATCGAAGTCAGGCTTTAGCGGAAGACTTCTTCTTCTCTTACTGACCTTTGTCTCGCTTTCTTCTTTTTCCGATCTCAATGAAAATCACTTCAATGATATCAAAGCAGCTGCCACCTCGGCGGCTTTTGATGGTTGTGAAAATAACCTGTTAATGAACGGAGACTTTGAATTTGATGCCGCTAATTGGTTGAATAATTCGAACTCTTTGCAGGGAGTTGCTAGTAGTTATACTAGTGATGGAAATGCTCATGCTTGGCTATTGCCACTTAGTGGAACCGGACAATTCTATCAAGATATTAATGTTGATTTTTCTAATCAAGCATTTTCCTTGATGGTCAATGCTGGAGTACATGACCCTAGTGGTAGTCATTTTATAGGGCTTCAATTCCTTAACAGTACAGGAACTGTACTAAGTACGGAATCAATAGAAGTAAATAACGATTTGGATATATCTGGTAGCTTACAAGCTTATACCATTACAGGTACGCCCCCATCAGGTGCGTCAAAAATCCGAGTCTTTGGTAGCTCAGATAGCGGGTATTTAAGAATGGATAATTTTTGTTTAGGTCAACTTATAGATGACTTAGCAACGCCATCAGCCTGCACATTTGATCTGGGAGTTGATCAAGAATATTGTGGAGAATCTATTGGTCTAACAGGACCGCCAAGACAAGAATGTCAAGGTAGTAATGCTTATTTATGGACCAAAAATGGGAAACCGATTGGTACTTTTCAAAATTCCACAGCAGATGGTATAGGTACTTATTGTTTAACCTTCACGGATTGTGATGGATGTCAAACAACAGATTGTATTGACATAACAGAATGTGTTACAGGTTCTCCTGCTGTTACTACTCAGTCTACTTTTTGTGGTTCTACTAGCTGGACAAGTTGTAATGGTACTACCTCTTCAAACAGTAATTTATCTTCTAATATTTCTTATAATACTGTGGCTTCTTACAGACCTTGTGGTATTGAATTAGACGGGAGTTGTAATGTATCAGCAGTTGAATTCTGGCATTGTATAGATGGACATTTAGATATTCCTACTGCCTATACTAGATATACTCGAACCAATTATTCAGGAGTCGGTATATCTGCCCTTCAAGCTGCTAGACTGAATTGGATTGTTTGTAACTATGCTTATAATCAGTCAGGTGTAGCGCAGGCGGTTTGGGCTATTACTAATACTACTGGAGGTTTAAGAAATACTATATACAATCAAGCTGTATCAGCAGTACCTTCTGCGGATGGCTCTCAAACGAATATGGTATTTTATAAATCAAGTATTTCCACTTTTCAAGATATGATACAATGGGAATGTCAAAATAGTTGTAATGTAACAGCGAGGGCAGGAAGTGATAAAACGATTTGTGAAGGAGCGTCTACTACCCTTTCTGCTTCTGGTAGCAATGGTACTTTTCCATATACTTATAGTTGGTCAGAAGGTATTAGTACTACTAGTGCGGGCAGTGCTATTACTGTACAAGCAGAATCTGGAAATGTAGGTGGTGGTGCCAGAGTAGAATCTGTACAAAGTAATTATAACGGCAGTGGTTATGTAGAATTTTATGCGGCTAATGGCGAATACTCAGAAGTAACTGTCAATGCACCTGAAGCGGGCAATTATTCCTTTGATGTAAGATATGCTTACAGTACAGCGGGAACAGTTAATATGCGACTAGTCATCAATGGGATTACTGTTACCAATACTGCTTCTTTTATAGGAACCTCTAGTGGCAACTCATGGGAATACCAATGTTTTGGACCTTATTATTTTAGACAAGGAAGCAATACTGTGAGGTTTGTTTCTAATAGTAATACTGGAGTCGACATAGATGAATACGTCTTTAATTTTACTCCTAGAAGCAGTAACTCTAGTGGTAATAGCATAAGTGTATCGCCTACTTCACGAACTACTTATACCGTGACGGTTACGGATAGTAAGGGATGTACCGATACCGATCAAGTAATTGTTAATGTTAATAATAGTCCGACTATAACCAATATTTCAAAGACCAACGGAAGTTGCGATCAATCTACTGGTTCTATCACTTTTACTTATCCAGATAATCCTACTCAGTCCACTATCGAATTTAGTATTGATGGAGGAGTTACGTATCCTACTCGTTATAATGTGTTTGATAATACTCGTACTTTCAGCATAAATAATCTATCTCCTGGCACCTATGACCTATGGGTAAGATGGGGAGATGACAGTTGTCCATTAGATTTGAACGATGTTACTATTTCCGCAGATAGTGAAGCTGTTATTACTAATGTATCTAGCACAAATGGAACCTGTGGTCAAAGTAATGGAAGCATTACCATTTCTTTTAATGACGACCCCAACAGAAGTGCTATTGAATTTAGTATCAATGGCGGAATTACCTATCCTAGTATATATAGCGTCAATGATAATAACCGTTCTATTACTTTATCTAATTTAGCTGCAGGTACTTATGATCTTTGGGCAAGATGGGGTAACGATGAATGCCCAATTAATATCCAAGATGCTACTATCACTGCACCGTCAGCACTTAGTGTGAGAGTACCTGATGTAGATAGATGTGATACAGGAATTGTTACCTTAACGGCAAGTCCTTCTGGTCAAAATGGTTCTGTAACTTACCGATGGAGTACTGGGCAAAGTGGCAGTAGTATTCAGGTCAATGCAACTAATAGTTCCACTTACACGGTAACAGCAACTGACTCCGAAGGATGTACCGCAACCGATCAAGCTAGAGTAACAGTCGTCAGCGTTTCTGCGAATGCAGGTAACGATCAGTCTAGCTGTAATGCAGGAGACTGCTTTATGATAGGTGCTAATCCTGTAGGTCCAAATGGCGCAACTTACAGTTGGTCATCTGGAATAAATGGTACAATCAAATTGAATGGTAATAATACGGATAATGGTCAAATTCAAGTATGTCCTACTAGAACTACCACTTATTCATTGACCATTAGTAACAATGGTTGTACGGCAACAGATGAGGTTACAGTCATGATTGGAACAGGAATTACCGCCAATGATGATTCTTATTCTGCCTGTTGTGGTGAAATATTTACTGGTTCTGTAGGAGACAATGATTCTCGTTTGAATAATGAAATTTATCAGTTAACATCACAACCTAGTAATGGAACTGTTACCCTTCAAGCAGACGGTTCATTCATTTATGAAGGAATAGGAGATTGCAATAGCGATCAATTCCAATATAAAGTTTGTAATGATAATAATGTTGATGGCTGTTGTGATAGGGCTACCGTAACTTTAAATATAAGTCCAGAACCAACCCTCAATCCTCAAATAAGTAATCCAACAGTTTGTTCAGGAGAGAAATCTACAATAAGTGTAAGTACATCTGGAGGCACTCCCGGCTACACCTATTCTTGGGATAACAATTTAGGTACAGGTACTTCTTTTGAGGTAATGCCTACCACTACTACTACCTATAGAGTAACAGTTACTGATGCAAATGGCTGTACAGATGCAACTGAAATTACAGCAATAGCAGAGACTTGTGAATACGATTTAGCTTTAATCAAAACACTAGCGGATGGTCAAGCATCAACCGTGACTATAGGCGATCAAGTAGTCTACAATATAACAGTAGCCAATCAAGGAGAAGTCCCTTCTAATGACTACACCGTAACAGATCGAATTCCAGCAGGAATGAGCTATGTTACTTCTTCCGATGGAGGTATTCAAAGTGGAGGAACAGTTACATGGGCGAACCTATCTAATTTAGATCCAGGTCAAAAAAGAACCATCATCTTAACTTTGAGAGTAGAAGATGCCACTCAAAGTGATTACCGTAACTGGGCAGAAATTTCGGATGATTCTTCTGAAGATTATGGTACAACAGATGAAGACTCTACACCCGACTCAAACGTCGGAAATGATACTGCTAGTGGCTTGGGTACTTCGCCAAATGACCAATTCACCAACCATAATGATATTTCTTTAGACAATCCATTAGGGGATGAAGATGATAATGATTATGAAGATATTCAGTTGGAAGTTAAATATGATTTGGCATTAATTAAAACCTTAGCGGATGGTCAAACTACTACTGTCGGACTAGGCGATTTAGTAACGTATAAAATCACTATCGCTAACCAAGGTAATGTAGCAAGTAATCAATATACCGTAAGAGATCAAATACCAGCAGGTATGAGTTTTGTCTCTGCCTCTGACAATGCACAAGAAAATAATGGCGTAGTTACTTGGTCCAATCTAAACAACTTAGATCCAGGACAAACCAAACAGTTATCTATTATTTTAAAAGTAGATAATGCCGCACAAGGAGACTATCGTAACTGGGCAGAAATCTCTAGTGACGGATCCAGTACTTATGGTACAACGGATGAAGATTCTACGCCTGACAGCAACATAGGAAATGACAATGCAGCAGGCTTTGGAAACGATCCAAATGATCGCTATACCAATCACAATGATATTTCTCTAGATGAGCCAGCAGGTGACGAAGATGACAACGATTATGAAGATATATCTGTAGCAGTTAGTTATGATTTAGCATTAATTAAAACACTTTCTACGTCTCAACCTAACACGGTTAGCTTAGGAGATTTAGTTACTTATAATATTACTATTGCTAATCAAGGAAATGTTCCTTCTAATAGCTATTCTGTAACCGATCAAATTCCAGCAGGTATGAGCTTTGTCTCTGCTTCTGATTTTGGTAATGAAAGTGGCGGAGTCGTTACTTGGTCTAATTTATCTAACTTAAATTCAGGTAGTACAAAAGTATTAACTTTAGTATTAAGAGTAGATGATGCAACCCAAAGCGATTACCGTAACTGGGCAGAAATTTCTGCTGACTCTGCATCTGATTATGGTACAACAGATGAAGACTCTACGCCTGACAACAATGTAGGAAATGATAATGCAGATGGCTTTGGAAACGATCCAAATGATCCTTATACCAATCACAATGATATTACACTAGATGAACCAGCAGGGGATGAAGATGATAATGATTATGAAGATATTAAATTGGAAGTTAAGTATGATTTAGCTTTAATTAAGACTCTTGGAAGTGGTCAGCCTACTACTGTTGGAATCGGTGATTTAGTAACTTATAACATTACAGTTTCCAACCAAGGAAATGTTCCTTCTAACAACTATTCTGTAACCGATCAAATACCAGCAGGTATGAGTTTTGTCTCTGCCTCTGACTTTGGTAATGAAAGTGGCGGAGTCGTTACTTGGTCTAATTTACCGAACTTAAATCCGGGTACGACCAAGGTAATAGCACTAGTATTGAGAGTAGAGGATGCTACTCAAAGTGATTATCGTAACTGGGCTGAAATTTCTGCTGACTCTGCTTCAGACTATGGAACTACAGATGAAGATTCTACGCCTGATACAAATGTTGGAAATGACAATACAGATGGCTTTGGAAATGATCCAAACGATTCTTACACCAATCATAATGACATTACACTAGATGAACCTGCAGGTGATGAAGATGATAATGATTATGAAGATATTGCAGTAGAAGTGAACTATGACTTAGCTTTAATAAAAACATTAGCAGCAGGTCAATCCGAAACAGTAGGTTTAGGAGACTTAGTAACTTATACTATAACTATAGGCAACCAAGGAAATGTGCCGAGTGAGCGATACAATGTAACTGACCAAATACCAGCAGGCATGAGCTTTGTCTCTGCTTCTGATAGTGGGTCTGAAAGCAATGGTATTGTAACTTGGACAAGGCTAAGAAATATTGATCCAGGACAAACTAAAGAATTATCATTAATACTAAGAGTAGAAGATCCTACACAAAGTGACTACCGTAACTGGGCTGAAATTTCCAAAGATGGCGCAAGTAACTATGGTACGACCGATGAAGATTCTACGCCTGATGCCATTACTGGTAATGACAATACGGTGGGTCTAGGTACGAGTCCAAATGATCTATTTACAAACCATAATGATATTACTTTAGACGAGCCATCGGGTGATGAAGATGATAATGATTATGAGGATATTACTTTAGAAATAAACTACGATTTAGCCTTAGTTAAAACACTTGGAAGTGGTCAAGCTACCACAGTTGGAGTTGGTGATTTAGTAACTTATAATATTACCATTACCAACCAAGGAAACGTTCCATCGAATGATTATTCCGTAATAGATCAGCTGCCTGAAGGTACCACTTTTATCTCTGCTTCTGATTTTGGTTCGGCTAGTAGCAACACCGTAACATGGACAAGTTTACCTAACTTAAATCCGGGAGATACAAAAGTATTAAACTTAATTATAAGAGTAGAGGATGCTTCTCAAAGTGACTACCGTAACTGGGCAGAAATCTCTAGTGATTCTTCTGAAGATTATGGTGTAAAGGATGAAGATTCTACACCTGATAGTGATCTTACTAATGACCCAGTAGTCAATCATAATGATCCAACTTTAGACAATTCAACAGGGGACGAAGATGATAATGACTTCGAAGATATTACGGTTATCGCTAATTATGATTTAGCATTAATCAAAACACTAGCACCGGGTCAACCTTCTAGTGTGACCGTAGGAGAAGAGGTATCATTCAACATCATCATTACGAATCAAGGAAATGTTCCTTCAAATGATTACAGCGTAATAGATGGCATTCCAGCAGGCATGAGCTTTGTCTCTGCTTCTGATGGAGGTCTTCTGAATGGTAACACCGTTACATGGTCGGCACTTTCAAACTTAAATCCAGAGGACACGAAAGTGTTAACTATTACTTTGAGATTGGATGATGCAACAATTGGAGAATACATTAATAGAGCGGAAATCTCTAGTGATTCTGCAAGTGATTATGGTACAACAGATGAAGATTCTACTCCTGATAGCAATCTTACCAACGATCCAATAGTCGATCATAATGATCCAACTTTGGACAACCCAACAGGAGATGAAGATGATAATGATTTAGAAGAAATACAAGTTGGAGTCGAGTATGATTTAGCATTAATAAAAACCTTAAGTAGCGGTCAAGCTGCTATTGTTAGTCAAGGCGATAATGTAAGCTATGATATTACTATAGCTAACCAAGGTAATGTAGAAAGTTTAACCTACGCTGTTACTGATAACATTCCTGATGGAATGAGCTTCGTTTCTGCTACTGATAATGGTACCGAAAGCGGAGGCATTGTTACTTGGTCTAACTTAACCAACCTTCCAGTTGGAGCAACTAAAACACTTACCATCGTACTTGAAGTAACAGATGTTACAAAAGGTGACTTCCGTAACTGGGCAGAAATTTCTGATGATTCTTCTGAAGATTATAACACATCAGATGAAGATTCTACTCCTGATACAAATACAGGAAATGACAATGAAGCAGGTACTGGAACAGATCCAAATGATTCCTATACCAATCATAATGACATCACACTAGATAATCCAACAGGAGATGAAGATGATAATGATTATGAAGACGTGCAAGCAGAGGTCAAATATGACTTAGCTTTAATTAAAACATTAGGAGACGGTCAACCAGCTACTGTTAAAATTGGAGATGTAGTCGTCTACAATATTACTGTAAGTAATCAAGGAAATGTTCCTTCAAATAACTATACTATAACTGACCAAATTCCAGCAGGTATGAGTCTAATGACTACTACTGATGGAGGTACAGCTAATGGCAATATCATTACTTGGAATCTAACAAATTTAGCACCGAGCGAGACTAAAACTATAAGCTTAATTCTTAGAGTAGATAATGCCTCACAAGGAGACTATCGTAACTGGGCAGAAATCTCTAGTGATTCTGCAAGTGACTATGGTACTACAGATGAAGACTCTACTCCTGATAGTAATGTAGGTAATGATAGCACCGCTGGTTTTGGAACGGATCCAAATGATCCATATACTAATCACAATGATATTACTTTAGATGAGCCAGCAGGAGACGAAGATGATAACGATTATGAGGATGTTGCCATTGATGTAAATTACGATTTATCATTAGTGAAAGCATTAGCAGACGGACAGGAAGCTAACGTTAGTTTGGGGGATGTAGTAAATTATACAATTACTATTTTGAATCAAGGAAATGTGCCTTCTAACGATTACTATGTGACGGATCATATTCCAGCAGGAATGAGTTTTGTATCTGCTTCTGATTTTGGAGCATTCAATGGCAATACTGTCATCTGGTCTAAGTTATCAAACTTAGCACCGGGTCAATCCAAAACTTTGACTATCTCATTAAGAGTAACGGATGCAGCACAAGCTCCTTATGAAAACTTCGCAGAAATCTCTGATGACTCTTCTGAAGACTACGGCGTAACAGATGAAGACTCCACTCCAGATAGTGATCCTTCAAATGATCCACTAGTAGAGACTGATGATCCTACTCCTGATACAGTGCCTGGTGACGAAGATGATTCTGACGTAGAAGTAGTAGATGTAAATGTAAATTATGATTTAGCATTAGTAAAAGACTTAGCGGCAGGTCAGACAGCTATGGTAGCACTAGGTGAGGTAGTAGATTATATTATCACAATTACTAATGAAGGAAATGTTCCTTCTGGTACTTATGCCGTTTCTGATTACCTACCAGCAGGTATGTCTTATGTATCTGCTTCTGACTTCGGTTCATTAACTGGTAGTGTGGTAACATGGTCTAACCTATCGAACTTAGAACCGGGACAAACTAAGAGCTTAACAATTTCCCTTAGGGTAGAAGATTTAACAACAGCACCATTCGAAAATGTAGCAGAAATTTCTGATGATTCTGCGGACACTTATGGAGTGACAGATAGCGATTCTTCGCCTGATACGGATCCAAATAACGATCCTGTTACAGAAGATGATCGAGACCCTGAGGTAGTAGATGTAAATATAATATATGACTTAGCACTAGCAAAGTCTTTAGCACCAGACCAATCTGCGACAGTAGCATTGGGAGAGGTAGTGAATTATATCATTACAGTTGCCAATCAAGGAAATGTTCCATCTGGCACTTATGATGTAGCAGATTATATTCCTGAAGGAATGGAATTCTTGTCTGCCTCTGATTTTGGTACGCTAGGTGGCAGTAATGTTGCTTGGTCAAATCTCTCTAGTCTAGCACCGGGAGAAACCAAGACATTGTCAATTGCTTTGAGAGTTACAGATGCTGCACAGGCACCATTTGAAAATTTTGCAGAAATAACAAATGATTCTTCTGAAGACTATGGTGTAAGTGATAAAGATTCTACACCTGACGCTGACCCTACTAACGATCCAGTTGTAGAGACGGACGATACTACGGCAGATATGATTCCAGGAGATGAAGATGATTCTGATCTTAAAGTTGTAGATGTGAATGTTGTGTATGACTTAGCATTAGTAAAAACTTTAGCGAGTGGACAAGCTTCTAATGTAACTCTAGGAGAGTTGGTCAACTATACAATTACAGTTGCTAACCAAGGTAATGTTCCTTCAAATGAGTATACCGTTGTGGATCAAATTCCTGCAGGTATGGAATATGTTGGAGCTTCTGATCTTGGAACTCATAGTGGCGGTATTGTCACTTGGGCAAATCTTGCAAACCTTGATCCGGGACAAACCAAAACAATAAATCTTGCTTTACGAATAACTGATTTAACACAAGGCGACTTCCGTAACTGGGCAGAGATTTCAAATGACTCTTCTGAAGATTACGGCGTAACAGATAAAGATTCTACACCTGATAGTATTACTGGTAGTGATAATACAACAGGCACTGGCACAGATCCTAACGACCCATACACTAATCATAACGATATTACATTAGACGATCCTGCGGGAGATGAGGATGATAATGATTACGAAGATATTTCTGCACAAGTCACTTACGACTTAGCATTAGTGAAAGCCTTGGCTGATGGACAAACCGCTTCTGCCAGCTTAGGGGATGTAGTAGACTATACTATCACTATTGCAAATCAAGGGAATGTACCTTCTAATAGTTACACCGTTGCAGATGTAATTCCAGCAGGTATGGAATATGTAACAGCTTCTGATTTAGCTTCTCTTAGTGGCAGCACGGTAACATGGTCAAACCTATCTAGCTTAGATGCTGGACAAACAAAGACGCTTACCATTTCACTTAGAATTGTAGATGCAACTGAAGCTCCTTATGTAAACTTTGCAGAGATCACAGCTGACTCAGCAGAAGAGTATGGTGTGACAGATGAAGATTCTACCCCAGATTCAGATCCTAACAATGATCCTCTAGTTGAAACAGATGATCCTACAATAGATATGATTCCTGGTGATGAAGATGATAGTGATAATGAGTCAGTAGACATAAATATAGTATATGACTTAGCATTAGTCAAAACGCTAGCAGATGGACAATCTGCCACAGTAGATGTAGGTGATATTGTCACTTATAATATTACAGTTGCTAATCAAGGGAATGTACCTTCTAATAACTATTCTGTAACCGATCAACTTCCATCTGGATTAGGTTTTATCTCCGCTTCTAATGGTGGTACAGCAGTCGGTTCTGTGGTTACTTGGGCGAATTTACCTAGCCTTGCACCTGGTCAGACAACAACAATATCTCTTACAGCACTTGTAAAAGATGGCTTAAATGGAGACTATAGAAACTGGGCAGAAATCTCTGATGATTCATCAGAAGACTATGGTGTAACAGATAAAGATTCTACACCTGATACGAATACAGGTAATGATAATGCAGATGGTCTTGGAACAGATCCTAATGATCCGTACACCAACCATAACGATATAACATTAGATGATCCAGCAGGAGATGAAGATGATAATGATTATGAAGATATAAGTTTAAGACCTGTCTATGATTTGGCATTGGTTAAATTATTAACTACCAATTCTGAAATAGCAGAGGGAGAGATAGCATCCTACTCTATTGTAGTGACGAATCAAGGTACTGTTGCTTCTAATGATTATGTAGTGACTGATTTTATTCCAGCAGGAATGAGCTTCGTGGCTGCTTCTGACGGAGGTATCAATAATGGTAATGAAGTGACTTGGTCAAATTTACCAAACTTACAGCCAGGTATCATTCAAGTATTGACAGTTACATTAAGAATGGATGATGTTACTTTATCAAGTGAATACCGAAACTGGGCAGAAATCTCTGATGATTCATCAGAAGATTATGGCGTAACAGATGAAGATTCTACACCTGATAATGACCCATCCAATGATCCTACAGTGAATCACAATGACCCAGCAGCAGATACCGTACCCGGAGATGAGGATGATAGTGATTATGAAGACGTGACACCAATCATACCACCACCTGTGTATGACTTGGCTTTGATTAAAACGATTGCAGCAGGAGAATCTACTACCCTTGCAGAAGGAGATCAAGTAACTTATAATATCACGATTACTAACCAAGGAGAGGTAGCTTCTAATAATTACTCTGTAACAGATGTAATGCCAGAGGGCATGAGCTTCGTAACTGCTTCTGATGGGGGCGATCACTTCGGAAAAGTCGTTAATTGGGATTTATCTAATTTAGAACCGGGTCAAACTAAAGTGTTAAGCATTACACTTAGAATGGATGATCCTACCTTAAATGGTAGTTATAGAAACTGGGCAGAAATCTCGAAAGACTCGGCGGAAGATTACGGCGTATCAGATAAAGATTCTACACCAGACGACAATGTAACAAATGATCCGATTAACAATCATAATGATCCAACTGCGGATTCGGTACGAGGTGATGAAGATGATAACGATTATGAAGATGTGACTCCTGTATTACCACCGCCAGTATATGACCTTGCTTTAATAAAAGTATTAGCAAACGGTCAATCTAGTGAAGTAGGAATAGGAGATCAAGTAACCTATAGCATCATGGTCACTAATCAAGGAGACGTAGCCTCTAATGATTATACCGTAATGGATGTGATCCCAGCGGGAATGAGTTTTGTATCTGCATCAGATTTTGGTTCTTTCAATGGTGGTTCTGTAACATGGGCAAACCTGTCAAATCTTGATCCGGGACAAACTAAAGTGTTGACTATTACGCTACAAATGGAAGATCCTACATTGGGAGATTCTTACAGCAACTTTGCAGAAATCTCTGATGATTCATCAGAAGATTATGGCGTGACAGATGAGGACTCCACACCAGATACAGATTCAACGAACGACCCAACAGTCGATCATAATGATCCAACTGTGGATTCAGTACCGGGTGATGAGGATGATAGTGATTTTGAAAATATCACACCTATCATTCCAGCTCCAGTTTATGATTTAGCATTGGTTAAAACATTGGCAGAAGGTCAATCAACAGCATTAGCTGCTGGCGATCAAGTGACCTATAATATTACTGTTACCAATCAAGGAGATGTAGCTTCTAATAGCTATACAGTTATAGATCAAATACCAGATGGTATGAGCTTTGTAAGTGCTTCTGATTTTGGAGTACTGAGTGGCAATGTGGTAACATGGGATAAACTCTCAAGTATTGATCCAGGGCAAATGAAGGTGTTAACGATTACACTACAAATGGATGATACTTCACTAGATAGTTATAGAAACTGGGCAGAAATCTCTGATGATTCTGCAGCAGACTATGGCGTCACAGATGAAGACTCTACACCAGACGCAATTCTGACGAATGATCCAATAATAAATCATAATGATCTTACAGCAGATAATGTGGCAGGTGATGAAGATGATAATGATTATGAAGATGTATCTCCTATTCAACCAACACCAGTTTATGATCTTGCTTTAATAAAAGTTTTAGCAAACGGTCAAGCTAGTGAAATAGGTACTGGCGATCAAGTAACTTATAATATAATTGTTACCAATCAAGGAACAGTTGCCTCTAATGATTATGCTGTAACAGATGTTATTCCTGCGGGAATGAGTTATGTTACTTCTTTGGATGGAGGTAGCCATAGTAACGGTATTGTTACTTGGACAAATCTTGCGAATCTTGATCCGGGACAAACGAAGGTATTAACGATCACCCTTCAAATGGATGATCCAACATTAAGTAGCGCGTATAGCAACTTTGCAGAAATCTCTGATGATTCCTCGGAAGACTATGGCGTAACAGATGAGGACTCTACACCAGATACAAATCCATCGAACGATCCAACGGTCGATCATAATGATTCGACTGCCGATACGGTAGCAGGTGATGAAGACGATAGTGATATTGAAGAAATTATTCCTATCATTCCAATCCCAGTTTACGATTTAGCATTAGTTAAGACAATAACAGAGGGTCAATCTACTTCTATTATGGAAGGGGATCAGGTGTCTTATACCATCACTATTTCAAATCAAGGAGAAGTTCCTTCTAATGATTATACAGTAGTCGATTTACTTCCAGCAGGAATGAGTTTTGTAAGTGCTTCTGATAATGGTATATCCAATGGAACAACCGTTACTTGGGCTAATTTACCAAATATAGATCCGGGGCAAACGAAAGCATTGTCTATTACTTTACAATTGGACGATGGCTCTTTGGGAAGCTATAGAAACATAGCAGAAATCACAGAAGATTCTGCAATAGACTACGGCACAACGGATGAAGACTCTACGACTGACTCCGACTTTACGAACGATCTAGTTATTAATCACAATGATACAGCCGCAGACGAAGTAGTAGGAGATGAAGATGATAATGATTACGAAGAGTTTAGCCCAATACAACCTTCCTTTACATATGACCTTGCATTAGTGAAAGTGTTAGCAGATGGTCAAGCAGGAAGTGTACTCGAAGGCGAAGTAGTGAACTACAATATCTTTATCAGTAACCAAGGTAGTGTTCCTTCTGGTGACTATGCTGTAACAGACCTTATACCAGAAGGTATGAGTTTTGTAGCCGCTTCTCCTAATGCACAAGAAGTTGGAAGGGTCGTAACTTGGGCTAAATTGCCAAATATTGATCCCGGACAGACAGAGGTGCTAAGTATTACTTTACGATTAGAGGATGCCTCTATCGGAAGCTATAGAAACTGGGCAGAAATCTCTGATGATTCTGCAGCAGACTATGGTGTGACAGATGAAGATTCTACGCCTGATACAAATAGCAGTAATGATCCTGTTATCAATCACAATAATATCAGTGCAGATGATATAACAGGTGATGAAGATGATAGTGATTACGAGGATATAACACCTATTCAGCCAATTCCTGTGTATGACTTAGCATTGATTAAAACTTTGGAAAATGGACAAAGTAGTATTTTGTCAGTTGGCGATCAGGTGACTTATTCTATTATTGTTACCAACCAAGGTACCGTTGCTTCTAATGATTACTGCGTAGTAGATATTATTCCTGCGGGAATGAGCTATGTTAGTGCAACGGATGGTGGTGTCTATAGCGACGGATTGGTTAACTGGATCGATCTACCAAATATAGAACCTGGCCAAACAGAAATACTGAATATCACTCTTCAAATGGATGATACTTCTTATGATAATTATAGAAACTTTGCAGAAATCTCTGATGATTCCTCGGAAGACTATGGCGTAACAGATGAGGACTCTACACCAGACGGAGATGTAAATAGCGATCCTGTAATCAACCACAATGACCCGAATGCGGATGTTATTAATGGTGATGAGGATGATCATGATTATGAGGATGTTTCTAGCAATCCTGAGATTGTTGTTTTACTAGAGTGCCCTTCTGCCTTAACGATTACTTGTGATGCTTCAATCGATCCTGCTAATACAGGTCAAGCTATTGCAACTAGTAACTGTATCTCGAATGACGTAACTATTACTTATGAAGATGTTTCTAGTGTAGAAGGTAGTTGTGCTAATTCGCAAATAGTAACTAGATTATGGAAGGCAACAGATTCTTGTGGAGGTATTAGTACTTGCGAACAAATCATCACGATTATAGATGATTCGGCACCGATCCTAGCTTGCGCACCAGATGCGACTGTTAGTTGCGATGGTTCAACAGAGATTAGTGCAACTGGTATTGCTACTGCCACAGATAACTGTGGGGATAATGGAATAACCATTACACATGAAGATTTACCAAGTCCAAATGCTTGTGGTGTCATTACCAGAGTTTGGACAGCAGCAGATGCTTGTGGTAATAGTACTACCTGTCAGCAAAGAATTTCAATTGTTGATGAAGAAGCTCCTGTTTTAAATTGTCCAAATGATATTACAATTGATTGTGCGACTTCTTACCCAACTAGTGTAACTGGTGGACTAGCAACAGCTACTGATAATTGTTCAAATGTAACCGTTGCTTTTACAGATCAAAACACATCCATTGATTGTAATATTGGAGGAGCTTTCTTAAGAGTATTTACAGCGATAGATGATTGTGGAAATCAAGGAACTTGTGAACAGATTATCTCTGTAGCACCAGTAGTGACTGTTCCTGACTGTAGCAATTTTTCTGTGACCTCTAGCGGTAACGTTACTATCTGTGATGGTAGTATCACACAGTTAAGTGCTAGTGGTGGAGTATCTTATGTATGGTCTCCGTCAACAGGATTAGATAATCCTTTCTCTGCAAATCCAACAGTAAGCCCATCTGTTACTACTACTTATACCGTAACAGCAACAGGGGAAGATGGCTGTACTGCTACTGCTTCTACAACAGTAAGCATAAGCAAGGCAAGTGCAGATGCTGGCCCTAGTCAGACGATATGTGCAGACGGTGATGGAGCTACTTTATTTGCTTCTGGAGGGGTTAGTTATACATGGAGTCCTGCATCAGGTTTAAGTAGCACTACTGCTGCTACCCCGAATGCTAATCCAGCTACTACTACGACCTACTCGGTTACGGTTACTAATGAAGAGGGATGTACTGCTATAGATCAAGTGACTATTATAGTAGAAACATGCACGCAGCCAGACCCATGTATTCCTGGTCCGATAGCAGTGGCTAGTCCAGATATTACAATCTGTGAAGGATCTACTGCACAGTTGAGTGTTACAGGCGATGCCTCTTATACTTATAATTGGACTTCTAATACAGGGGAAACGGTCAGTACTTCTGCAAATCCTGCAGTAAGTCCTACTAATACTACAACCTATATAGTAGTTGCAACAGACGCTAATGGTTGTACAACTCAAGATGATGTAACAGTAACTGTTACTAAAAATAATATTGTATCAGCAGGGGCAGATAAAGTAATTTGCTCAGGCAATAGTACACAATTAAATGCTTCAGGCGGGGTATTATATATGTGGAGTCCAGCACTAGGATTGAGTGATCCTACTAGTGCGACACCAACTGCTACGCCATCAACTACGACTACTTATACCGTTGTAGTGACTGATGCAAATGGTTGTTCAGGTACCGATGAAGTTACCGTAGATATAGAATCGTGCACAGTTACTGATCCATGTGCTTCCTTTACCGCAATTGATTATCCAGATCGAGAAATTTGTGCAGGAAACTTTGCACAACTGAGTGCATCAGGCGGTGTTATTTACTTATGGAGTCCCGTAGCTGGCTTAGATAATCCAACGATTGCTAATCCAACTGCTAGTCCTTCTAGTACGACAACCTATACTGTTACGGTAACGAATACAGATGGCTGTACTGTTACGGATGATATTACAGTTACTGTAAACGGAAGTATTTCTGTAAATGCAGGGGCTGACCAACTCATCACAGATTGTGAAGGATCTACTGCTCAAATGAATGCGACAGGAGGTATCTTCTACATATGGTCTCCTGCTACTGGTTTGAGTAATCCAGCGATTCCGAATCCTGTAGCAAGTCCGAGTCAGACAACTATTTATACGGTAGAAATAACAGATGCTAATGGTTGTAATGCAACGGATCAGGTAGTCGTATCTGTAGAAGGATGTTCAACAACTGTTGAGCCAGACGGAGATATAGACGGTGATGGTATCACAGATAATATTGAAGCTACATTAGGAACGGATCCAAACGATCCTTGTAGTAATAACTATACAGCTGCTGAATTGTGTGCATTCATTATCAACAATCCAAATAGTCCTCTAGCGACTGCAGATTGTGATAATGGTGGAAAATCAAATATCGTAGAATGTACGAACGGTGCAAATCCATTGAGTGCAACGGATGATAATCCTGTTACTACGGAACCAGACGGAGACTTTGACGGTGATGGTATTACAGATAATATTGAAGCTACATTAGGAACGGATCCAAACGATCCTTGTAGTAATAATTATACAGCTGCAGAATTGTGTGCCTTTATTACCAACAATCCAAATAGTCCTCTAGCGACTGCAGATTGTGATAATGGTGGTGTCATTAACTCTGTTGAATGCGCAAGGGGTTCTAGCCCTATAGATGGTGCAGATGATAACCAAACAGGAAATGGAACTTGCGATAACTTTAGAATCTACGAATGTCCTGACAAGCGTATTTGCGTAGGTGGTACGGCACAGTTAGTCGTGAATGGTGGAGTAAGATGGGTTTGGAGTCCGTCAACTGGATTAGATAATCCTACATCGGATGTACCAAAGGCCTCTCCTACTACCACGACAACTTATACCGTGACGGCTTATGATGCGAATGGATGTTCTGCTAGTGAACAAGTAGTAGTTACAGTAGTCGATCAATTGAAAGTGTATGCTGGAGAAGATCAATCTATCTGTGGCTCCGAATCTGTTCAATTAGATGGTCAAGGTGGTGTTCAATATGTATGGAGTCCAACTACTGGATTAAGCGATCCTAACATTGCTAAACCTATAGCTACTCCAACTGCTACAACGACTTATACGGTGACAGTAACAAGTCCAATGGGCTGTACAGGAACATCGCAAGTAACGATTTCCATAGGAGGTAATTTACAAGCGAATGCAGGTCCTGATGTTACCACTTGTGGAGGTCAAGCGACTCCATTAAATGCATCAGGTGGAACGACTTACCAATGGAGTCCTACTACTGGACTAAGCGATCCTAATATCGCTAATCCTATGGCTAATCCTTCGACTACTACTAATTACTCTGTAACTGTATCTGATGCAAGTGGCTGTACAGGCACCGATCAAGTAACGGTAACAGTAGATAATCAATTAGTAGTAAAAGCATGTGAGGACAAAGAAATTTGTCAAGGTGGAAGTGTAGAATTACTAGTAACAAATGGAGCAACTTATCAATGGTCGCCAGCAACTGGATTAAGCAGTACTTCTATTGCGAACCCAGTAGCTAATCCAACTAGTACGACTACATATAGTGTGACCGTAAGAGATGCAAATGGTTGTGAAGGTACAGATCAAGTGACGGTGATTGTTACACCAGGTGATGCAGTAGATGCAGGACAGGATGTTACAACTTGTGATGGTCAATCTGCTCAATTAAATGCCTCTGGAGGAGTTGCCTATGTATGGAGTCCTGCTACTGGATTAAGCAGTACAACTATTGCAAATCCATCAGCTAGTCCTGCTAGTACGACCACTTATACCGTGACCGTAACGAATGCACAAGGCTGTACAAATACAGACCAAGTAACCGTTACTATCAGTAACTTCAATGTTGAGGCTTGTGAAGATAAGGAAATGTGTGTTGGAGAAAACACAAGATTATTAGTATCAAGTGGCGCTAGTTACCAATGGGAACCAGCAGCAACATTAGATGATCCTACGTCTCCAGCACCAATGGCTAGTCCATCACATACGACCACTTATTTTGTGACCGTTACGGATGCCAATGGTTGTACCGGAGTAGATGATGTCATCTTATATGTACACGATAATAATAGTGCAAATGCAGGAGAGGATATTTCTGAATGTCCAAACGTTGGTACACAGTTGAATGCTACTGGAGGTATGAGTTACGAATGGAGTCCAAAAGAAGGATTAAGTGATCCTTTCATTGCAAATCCTTTTGCGAACCCTACTCAAACTACAACTTATACTGTAGAAATAATGGACTTCAATGGTTGTATGGCAACAGATCAACTAGTCTACGAAATTAGCACAGATTGCACACCTCCTCCATGTCAAGGTCAAATAGTTGACCAAGAGGAAGTATGTGTAGATACAGATAATATGGGCCGTATTTGCTTACCAATGACGGTAGCAGAGTTAGCGGCAAATTATACCGTAACAACTTCAGAAGGAGTCATCACTCCTAATCATGGATGTGATTTTGAACCGCTATATGCTTACCCATATGCGATTCTACCAAATCAAGGTGGCAACGGTTCTTATACTATTGAATCTTGGGTAGTGAACGGTACAACTTTCAATGGAATAGTTGTAAACAACATGAATGAATTAGCAACATGGATGCAGACACAGGATCCTACAGGAAACTGGACGAACGTCACTAGTAGCTCGTTTATTCAAGGTGGCAATCCATTATCTAGCTATGGTAATTTATCTATTATGCATGAGGAAACTTGGATCGAAACAAAGTTAACTCCAAGTTACACAGGCATCGCAATGGGTACATTATTAGAAATAGATATGACGGGTAAAGATTCTGAAATTATTACAATCACTAGTTTAAGTGATAATTGCACAGATGAAATAACAATCAATAGATGTAATACGACACCAAGATGTCTTCAGAATTTATCGGATGAATTGTATGAAGTGACATTGACTGATTGTAATGAAATGGGCAATATTTGTATCCCAGTCAGCTTGGGTAGTATACTTGATTACGACATCCTTGTTAATGGTAGTCCATATAAAAACGGATTACAAGGTTGTTATGCTACGACAACATTCACTTATACTTACTTCTCTATTCCTGATCAAGGCGCGAAAGGGCCTTATCAAGTGAATGCTTGGACGATCAATGACAATACATTTAGTGGTACTGTTACAGACCTTGCTGAGTTAGTGAGTTGGATGAATGACAAAGATGCTACTGGCAACTGGATTATAGATGCAGTTACTCTATCAATCCAAGGGGGTTCTAAAAATACGACCTATGGTAAGATGGAAATTGTACAAATAAATACTAGATCGAAAGCGACACTAGATGTGAATACAAGACTGTCAGCAGATGGCACAGAATTAAAGTTTGCAGAAGGCACACATGAAGTTCAGTTGTTCAATACGAACAATGGTTGTTCTCACCAATTTACAGTAATCGTCACTTGTGGTGAAGGTAATCTAGCACCTGTTGCAACAAGCGATCAGTTGACATCTAGATCAGAAGAAACTACTGTTTTAGATATTACAGCAAATGATCGTGCTATTGCAACTAGTATCGAAATTATACAAGAACCTGCTCATGGTAGGGCATTCATCAATGCAGATAACACCGTTTCTTACGAAGCCAATGAAGGCTATTGTAATACAGATACACCTGATTCTTTCAGATACAGAATCTGTAATGAAAACGGCTGTGATGAAGCAGAAGTACAAGTAACAGTAGATTGTCCAACTATGGAAGTAAACAAAGGTTTCTCTCCAAATGGTGATGGCATTAATGACTACTTAACAATACAAGGATTAGAAAACTATCCGAACAATGAGTTGACCATATTCAACCGTTGGGGATCAGTAATCTTCTCTCAAAAAGGATATGATGGACAATGGGACGGATCATTTGATGGTCTTCCATTACCAGATGGCACTTACTTCTACATCTTAAAAGATGGAAAAGAAAAGTCTACTTCTGGATACATACAGATTAATAGATAATTTTAAAGGCTACTAGGGGTAAGTTATACATGGTAATAAATCATGAAAAGCTTACCCCTAATCCCTTTAACCATTTTTCGCAATGACAAACAAAATTAAAAAAGTTTAAAATACAATAGTGTTTATTCCAATCTTTGTATAGAGAAAATTGAGTCCTGACTGTCAACATTTTATAGGCATTCTCCATTCACAATTCTCCATTCAAAATTAAGTCTAATATCTTGATTAAAAATTATTCACCTATTAATTACAACTAAAGAACATTCCAAAAACCTAAAAAAAATTTCTCTACCGTACACTTTTTAATTTTTATAAGAAATACTGTTTTGGAACAGATCGTCGAGGTTTGTAACCTCGACGATCCTATAGTTTTTTACAGTATTTGCCAAAGAACCTAAAAGTGTACGGTAGAGAAAAAAAATAC
>CAKZUM010000601.1 GCA_937921525.1 uncultured Saprospiraceae bacterium | reverse complement strand
AACTCAGAATCTGTTGCTTCGACAGCAGCTTCAACAGCCATTTCTTCTGGCTCTGTAATAAAAATTGTTTCCGTAAGATCACAAGCACCATTATTAGGATCAGAGATTGTCACCTTATATTCGCCTGGTGCTAAATCGGTTAGGCTACTAGCTGTACTATTTACGCCATTCCCTTCCCATTGGTAAGAATAATTTTCTGGACTAGTTAAGTTGCTAATCGTTAAAGTACCATCATTTGTACCTTTACAACTGATGTTAGTAGGGGTAATACTTGCATTGATTCCTTCATTAGAAAGGATTAATGCTTCTTTAATGGAAGTACAACCGTTGTTATCAGATACAGTTACCCTATAAGAATCTGCCTCTAAGGCATCTATAGATTGTGTGCTCATGCCATTGCTCCAGTCATAGGATAAATCACCGGTGAAACCGTCAGGATATTCAATCGTTATTCTTCCATTATTTTCTCCACAAGAAGCGTCCGTAATTGCCAAAACAGGATTTAGAAGGTACGTGTTGTCCTCTATATCTCCATCTACAAAAAAAGAATTTCCATTAGCGTCTGTCACTACGGCTCTATAATTTCCTGGAGCGAGATTTTCGATAAGATAAGTTTGGAACACCTCCTCTATTGTTGTACTATCTTTAGCTTGCGTTGTATTATTAGTCCATACTAATTGATAGGGTGGAGTACCCGTTTGACTAGGATTTAAATTAATGTTCATTGTTCCAGTTGGTGCTGCATTACACAGCGTTCCTTGGTCACTAGCTGGAGTTGCGGTTTCATCTGTAGGATCAATAGGATTAGACTCTTCTTCCTCTTCTTCCATTTCTCCTTCCTCCATTTCTCCTCCTTCTTCCATTTCCTCTTCTTCCTCTAGTTCTTCACCAGGACAAGGAGCAGCAGATTGAGAGGTCGTTTCGTAAGAATTTTTTGCTCCTCTGCCGAGAATAGTAATGAGGTTGCCAATATTTACACTTTGAGAATTAGGTGGAAAAAAAGGGTCTATGTCGTTTTCTACCACTCTGATAGGTCCTAAACATTCTACCCCGTTTTGAAAGGTAAAGAGTAAAATCTCCACCCCTGCAACATAACTTAAATCCTGAATTGGACTTGATAAAGGAATAGAGACATAAGAAAATCCAGGATTCTCAATCGGAGAATCAATAAGGATGGCATCTCCATTCCAAAGACCTGTTACACTTTGGAAATTGATAATTTCTAAGCCACCTTCTGGAGCGACCAAAGAAATCTGAGCATTATTAGTAATACTCAAAGGAGGGACTTGATCAAAGTCTGGAGTAATATAAAATTCGTAAGTAGTTTGGTCTTCCGATAAGGCTAATCTTCCTGTTATTTGTGCCATTAACTGGCCAGAAAAAAATAAAATACATAAGAAGATTAACAGATGTTTATGCAGTTGCATCATCAGCCTAGTAGTTGTGATTCTGGTTAATTCAATAGAAGTAAGTGTTCGTTAAAATGCACTTACTTGTTTGCTTAGGAGGAGGATAGAGGGTATAGACAGAGGGCCTTGAATTGGGAAGTTGGGAAAAGACATTGAGCAAAGAATAATTTGGTGAAATTGATAAATTATTTTTTGCTCAATGTCTATATTTATTCGGTAATGGGAGTTTATATTTTAACGGACTATTTCGAGGTATCCAGAATGGACATCTTGGGCGTCATTATCATTGTTGATTTTGAGTATATAAAAATAGACACCGTCAGGGAGTATAAGATTCTCGAATGTTCCGCCCCAATCATTTTGATAGTTTTCTTGTCGGTAAACTCTATTCCCCCATCTATTAAATACTTCTAAACTATTTTGAGGAAAATTTTCTATGTTTTTGATTGTGAAAAAATCGTTGACGCCATCATTGTTTGGACTAAACCCTGTAAATATTTCCATCTCGTCACTTGTCACTTCTACTTGTACATAGGTAGTGTCACAAGTAAGAGTAGAACAAATCACAATACAGAAAAAATCTGTACCTACGAAATCTGGATTTGGAGTATAAGAAAAACAATAATTATCTTGAAGTAATAAAAATCCATTGTCTGGGTTTCCACAATCATCTATAGAAATAGAGTCAATGATTGTACTAGAGTTGGTCATACACTGATCTATTAAAGGAGTGTTGACTAGTGTTGTTAATCTTAAAGTATCTAAAGGAAAAGTATTGTCATTATCAGTAGTATCTTCATTAGACATGTTAAAGTCATCAATCTTAATAATTAAATTATCTTCACAATTTTGAATTGTATCTCTTACAATAAAGGATTGAATTCCTCTACCAGTAAGCATCAAACTTTGAAAACCTACATTCATATTATTGAGCTGTAATTCCAAAGATGTATTTGACCCTATATGTAATAATTTTAATGGACCGTAATTTTTATCTCCCGCTACACCGATGAATCCAAAATCATCGACCATCACCCAATTGGCTGTTTGGTCGAATGTATTCATGGCATTAATTAATTCTTCTGCACTAGAAAATTCAAGATCTTTTAAAGTGTCTTGGTTAACAATCCATTCTTCTAATAAGAAAGGAGGTGTGCCTAAAGACGCGGCATTGAATCCGTAAAAAATAGATTCTTCTAAACATTCTCCAAAAGTCATATCATAACTAATACCGTCTTGTAAAAATTCAAATTCTGAAATATCCATATCAGAGATAGGCAAACAAACAACAGCCATACTATCTTCTGCAACTGCTCGCAATGTATCTAAGCCATTAAAGAATCCACAAGAAACTACTTCGTCGCAATTTCTAAGCATTACTTTGAGACTGCCCATTACATCACATCCATTTTCTGATATTAAGGTGATGTTATAGTCGGTTGTATCACTGTTCATAACTGGTTTGAAGGAGAATAAAGAATCTTGTATATTCGCTTCAACAAACTCTCCGCCATCAATTGAAAAATCAGATATAGATTCGTTAATAATAATCTCAACGATATTATCATCTGTTTCACAGAATGTACGATCTGCTAATCCAGAAAGAACACTTGCTGCCTCTGGTATCGCTAATTCGATTGGGTTGTTTTGATAAGAAACAACACAGTCTTCTGCACCTTCAATTCTTACCATTACGTTATATATTCCCTCTTCTAAATCATTGAATACCGCCAAGTTACTCCAGGTATCTCCGTCATCAATACTATATTCTATCACAGATGCTGCATCAGCAGTAACCATGATCGTAAGGCTGCCCTTAGCTTCACTACAAGCACTTGGGTGAACGATAGCAATATTCTCAATAGCTACTGAACTTGCATCCATCAACTGGACAACTTCTGACCAAGAATCTACGCAATTGCTGATAGTATCTCTTGATAAAATTTGATATTCTCCTTGTGCTAAATCAGAAAAATTATTTTCGCTTTGATAGGTCTGACCATTATCAATACTATATTGAACAGCACCATTTTCAGTGGCTAGTGTAATAGCTATAGATCCGTTTTCTTTACACTCAGTAGGCGCTTCTCCTACCACCATATCTATGACTGGATTATTCGCTACATCAATTGAAATGGTATCAGATGACTGACAACCATTAGGTGTCATAATATCTAGTTGATATTCGGTCGTTGTTGTTGGTTGAATGTCTGGATTTGTACAATCTGTACAACTGATATCGCCTGTCGTCGTCCATTGATAAGTACCACTACCACCAACAGGATTGAGCTGGACTGTCTCTCCTGAACATATACTTAAATCGTCACCCAAATTAACTTTTGGACAAATACTAATAATGGTGGTATCGCACACGTTAGCTGCATTACAATGGACGACGCAAACGGTTTTAGAATCCGAAAATGGATTAATCGGTTCGATTTCTATACACTTAGTTCCTTCTATTGGTGTTACTTTAATATCTTCATCTTCGCTACATAAGGAAGTAGATGCTACTACATCAATTGTTAATATAGAATCTAGACAAATAGTTGTTTTGGTATCTACAGGTATGTTGATTGTCATGGTATCAACATCATTACTTCCTACCTCAGGTCCTTCTTCATCTTCTTCGTCTTCTTCTTCCATAGAGGTAGTGTCAACTGGATTCATAGTATCCATTGTATCAATTGGAATCGTAGTGTCCATGGTATCGATTGGATTTTCAGATTCCTGAGCATGAATTCCACAGTCTGTAATATATAGATTACTGATACAAACTGGTGCGCCACTGCCACCCATACCAGAGACTGTTAATTGTTGACTTACATTAGCATTCAAACTATTTGGAGGGAAAAAAGGATCTGTGTTATTATTCATTAGCAGTACAGGTTTTTCTGTACAAGTGCCACCGTTTTCAAAAGTGAACAATGGAATTTTTTCTCCTTTGTTATATACAATTCCCTGAGTACCTCTTGTATCGAGCCCAAAAGAAATGTAATCATTTTCGGGTGCCTCTATAGGACTGTCTGATCTGGAGTTTGCAGAGAATACAACACCATTTATAAGATTGGTAAAATTAGATACCTCAAAATCACCAGTTGGTACTTTGATAGTGATTTGCGCAGTTGAAGTAATATTAAAAGGAGGACTAAAACTAGTATCTGATAAAATAGACATAGTGAACACACCATCGGTAGCTTCTAAAACATACGCAAAGGCACAGTCTGTTTCTCCGAGAAATATATTCGCTAAGTCAACATCAAAACCACCGTCACCACCATCAAAATCCTCGTCTTCCTCTTCTTCATTTCCTTCCGATCCATCTGTACTTGAGCCATCTGCTCCTTCTTCCTCTGTCGGACAATTTTCGCCATCAATGGTGACCGCTTCTAAATCTCCGTCAATACAAGGCGCACCTTCTATGCCTATTTGAGGTTCGTAAGTACCAGTTTCAAGATTTAAAAAAGTACCTGTGTTTTGCCAAGTCATTCCACCATCAATACTAAACCGTAAGGTGGCATCTGGATTAACACTAGTCGCTTCTATGGTAACGCTACCTAGTGCCTCCCCACAAGCTGGAGTAGAAACAATAGAGATTGCTTCTGCAACTTTTGGAAAGGATAATTCTACAATACCATAATCTGCAAAATTAAGTCCTAGAATGTCTCTAACTTTAATATCGAATGCTATACCAGATTCTAAATTACTGAATTCATTGCTATCTTCCCAGATCATTCCACCATCAATACTATATTGAAGTGGTGTACCCTGCGTGTCTGCGGCGATAATAGTAATTTTTCCATCCGCTCTGTTACAAATAGTTGGGTCTTCTAGATTAACATCACTAATTGTAATAACTCCAGTCGAGGCAGGTACGGTATCTGTAGAATCTTCCGTGCCAAGACAATTGGCTGGTTCCCCATAACTTCCTTCATAGGCATTCCCCAAACCTGCTCCTAAAACAGATATTAATATACCTGGATTTACTTGCTGCGAGTTTGGTGGCCAAAATGGATCATCTTCGGTTATAAAATTTAAAGTACCTGTACAAGAGCCTGTATTTTCAAAAGAAAATAATTCTACTTCTTCTCCTTCTACATAGACAATATCTGACGTTCCACTTTGTAATTGAAACATTAAATAATCCATTGAAGGATTTTCTTCAGGAGCTTGAATCATACTACCGCTACTCCAAAGGCCAGTTTTATTGGTGACATTTCCTACTTGAAAACCACCAGTAGGTAGCACAAAAGTAATTTGTCCGTTGTTGGTAGTATTGAGAGGAGCGGAATACGAAGTCTCTGGTTTTAATTTTACTAAATAAGTGATATTATCAGGTTGTAGTTCAACAGTCAATTGTATTTGTGCTGTTAACGCTATCTGAAACACAACAAATAGTAAGCTTAGCAGTAGTGTTAATTTTCTCATGATTTTAGCATTGTAAGTAACAATAAAAGAAAAACTTGTTCTATTAAAGACAAGTTGCTTTATTGTTACTAAATGGCGGATAAAAATCATACAGGCATTGTGATTCATTCAACAAAAGCCATGAAATGATTTTGCCTAACAATATATTAGCTTTTTAGCTAAAGTCATTTGAAAAAGCAATAGGTAGGAAGTGTATAATAAGCAATAGGCTTACCTATGATAGAGGTAAACAAATTCTTTTCTAATTGAAGTGATATAGTTAAAGTATAAAATTGAGAACTATTTGGAGGATGCAAAAACGCTGCCAAATTAAAAAAACGTTTTTTTCTATTATTTTATCAATTTCTGACAGGATAGAGTGGCATGGATTTTGAAAGATAAAACAATGTATTTTACTCCTCAAATCTTAATCCTCCTCTTTTAGGATCCTCCCCCCTCTTATTTATAACATTAATACAGCTTAGTGTGACCATATTCCCCTTATTTACAATACAAAATAAATAGTCCTTTTTATACATGCAATAAGAATATACCATTTGAAAAGGCTTATAGCTAGTAGTTTAAGTGTCTTTGTAGTGGTAAAATTGAGAACACAATAAAGTTTTTTTTGCGTCATATTGGATTATTTAATCTCTTGTAGTAAGTATAATTTTAGGAATTAACTATACCGCCTGTATAGTTTATTGTTATTAGAGATATATTAGCAAGGCTAGAGTATGAATCAATAGTATAAACATTTTACTTATTCTTCCTTTCTATTTAAGGATGGATCTTATTGCGTGGCTTAACATGCATTGATACATAAGATCCATCCTTCCTCTTCGCTCCCTTTCTAATTATTCCCCTGTTTAAATTTCCCCTTTTTTCTTTTAACGCTGAGTAGTTCTCTACTCACTAACCTACTTATGAACATTCCCTTTCGATCTCGAATGAGGAACGATTACTTTTTTTAAACAAAAATCAAGTACCATCAATGAAAGAAATTTTACACTATTACAAGGCTTTACTCTTTCTGCCCATAGTCTTGTTCTTATCGTATGCTGGACATGCTCAGGATCAACAAACTTTAGAGTTTAAGATTCAGATTCATGAGCCAGACACAATTACAGGGGAAAATATTTGGGGAGTCTATGTGAAACCAACATCTGGTTTCGTAGATGGCCAAAATGGAACCGTTACCGCATCAGGGCAGATATCTATTTTAATGAACTCTGGTGCTGATGGCGATAATGGAACTGATGCTATTCATAACATACAAAGTGTTAATGGATCATGGAATCCGTCCTATGATGTAGTCAGAAATCCAACAGAAAATAATGGAGTTGCTTACTATTTTATCGGTTTGGATGATGAAGGAGATGGGATTCCTTTGGAGGATGGTGAAGAGACTTTATTGCTTACCTTTCAATCTCTTGTAGATTGTCCAGACACCTTAGGTTTAATTCAAAACGGAATCGATCCATTTGATATACCCGGTATGGGGGGAGGATCAAATTCTGAGAATAATAACCCAGGTATGGACTTAGCAGTATTCAATACCAATACGGGCCAAATACACAATTGGCAAGGTAATTATCAGCCTTCCGCTTGGAGTTGTGAGGATTGTGATATGGATGGTATAGCCAACGGTATTGAAGATAGTAATGGTAATGGTGTATATGATGTTGGTCAGGATTCTTCTGATTTGTGTGATGCCTGTTTCCCACTAGGGATTGTCAATTTTGAGGCAGAGCTTACAGGAGGAGATACATTAAGTATGTGTCAGGTACAAGATTCCGCTCAACTAGTAGTAACTACTACAGGTGGATTGGAACCTTTTATTGTTACTTTAAATACAACAGATATTAATGGTGTATCAAATGGAACAGGAACTGTAGTATTCACAAACTATAGATCTGGAGACACGGTAAGAGTACAGCCAACAGAAACGACCACTTATACCTTAGAATCTATTCAAGATTCTCTAGGTTGTTTATTAGATGATCAATTGGCTTTTTCAGGATCTGTAACCGTTTCTGTAGAAGGCCCATTAGGTTGGGGGGCAGGCGGCAATATTCCAGCTGATTATACCTCTTGTACTTTAGATACGTTATTCTTTGAGGTCGATGCGACCAATGGTGGAGATGCAGAGATTTTATATCAATGGCAAGTTAGTAAGAATGGAGAGTTAGGAGATTATGCAGATATTGAGAATGGTACACCTTATAGTTTAGCAACGACAGATTCTTTAGTCATTAGTAATCCAGATGGATTAGACGGATTCTTCTATCGAGCAAAAATATTTACAGAAACATGTGATACCTTATTTTCTGAACCTGCTGAGTTAGTAGTAGAAGGTCCATTTGTTATTAATTCAAGTCCAGTAGATGCTGCAATTTGTGGGCTTGATCAAACACATGAATTTACAGCAGATACAGAGAACTTAGGTTCTGGAAATATTGTCAAAGAATGGCAAGTAAATTCAGGTGCAGGATGGCAGAACATCACAGATGCAATAGAATATGGTGGATTAAATACAGACACATTACTGTTTTTAAATCCTTCTGAGGATGCCTCTTCTTTAGATAGTAATTGGTACCGATTGAAAATTACTGGTATGAATAATATTTGTGAGGAAATCTTTACCGATTCTGCTCGATTAAGAGTAGAAGGACCATTGACCATCCTTCCAGAGAATATGCCAAAAGATACAGCAGCTTGTATTGGTACAGTAGCTTGTTTTGGTGTTTTTGTTGATAACCCAGGAAGTGGGGTATTAGAATATCAGTGGTATGCAAGACCAACAAGTACTGATTCATGGTTCGCTTTAACGAACGATGGTAATGTTAGTGGGGTGATGTCTGATACGATGTGTATTGCAGATGCGGAGGATTATGATAATTATCAGTTTGAAGTAAGAATCAACTCTACAGAATGTAGCAGTATCAATACTTCTGATCTTGGCGCACCTGCGACATTAACTGTTGCAAAAGATATTACGTTTGATGTAGACCCACAAAGTGAGTCTATATGTGCAGGAGACATGATTACATTTACGGCAGAAATAAATACAGAAGATTCGGGTACAGCAGGTACGTGGCAAGTGAGTGCCGATAGTGGGTCTACTTGGACAGATCTTGTAGCTAGTTCCATTTATTCAGGAGTTACAACTACAGGTGGTGGTTTACAAACTTTGACAATTGCAACAGATGCAGCGGCTACTACTATGCCAGATACATTGGATGGTTTGTTATATAGAGTAAATGTAGCATCAACATTCTGTGAAGAAAGAGTATCTAGAGAAGCAGAATTAAGACTACACGAATTAGAATTATCGGATGTTGTAAATCCAAGAGATACGGTAGTATGTTCGGGAGAGGCAGCTTACTTTGAAGTATTCGTTCCGACCTATAACAGAGATCAAGAAGAATTGAGATTTAGATGGCAAATATGGAATCCACATAATAGCACTTGGGTAAACTTGAATCCTGTAGGCGACTATAACGGAGTTGTTACTTCAAGATTAAGTATTAGTGATGTGAATGGATTTAATGGTATGCAATTCAGAGCAGGAGTTTTCACCAATGAGTGTGATACTATATTCTCTGGTGCTGCAACCTTAGGAGTAGAAGGTCCATTTGTCTTCGGAAACGAAAATGATGGTCATCCTCAAGACACGATTGTTTGTTCTGGAGAGCAAGTAATCTTCAATGCGAATCCAATTATTGATACCACTGCGGTAGATCATTTTGGTGTCCGTAATGATGGAGATGTTTCTTCTTTGACTTACAACTGGGTATACAATGAATTTGGAGATTATACCAATCCTAGAGATGTAAGTACAAATACTTGGACCGATGGAATACCATCTGGTTTTAATACAACTACATTAGTTATAGATAATACAACAGATGAATTAGATGGATATGCATTTTGGTTGGAGTTGACTTCTGATACTTGTAAGAATGTAACTCGTTCTTTACCAGCAATAGTAAGAGTAGATGGTCCATTGAGTTTTGTAGCACAACCAACAGATCAAACAAACTGTTCTGACCAAGGAATTATTTTCCCTGCAGATGTAGAAAACCCAGGATTTGGAGGAGAACAAACCATCAGCTATCAATGGATAGAGTGGGACTCTTTATCTAATATGCCTAATACAGACCCTAGTTCTGTTACTAGTGTGTGGACAAATATCACGAACGATTCGATTTATAATGGTGCTACTTCTGATACATTAAGTTTAACAGATTTAACGAGAAAAAATGGAAACAGATATGCGTTGCTTGCATCCATTGATGGCTGTTCATCTATCTCATCTGATACCGTTAGATTAGGAGAAGAAGGACCAATCGTAGTGAATAGAGATCCTGTAGATATTATCACTTGTGTAGGGCAGCCGGGCGGTTTCGGTGCAACAGTAATCGACTCCACTACTTTGACAGATGCTAATTTAGTATTCAACTGGCAAGTAAGTACGAATAGAGGAATTGATTGGGGCAACTTGACTAACACAGGTATTTATGCGAATACCGATACTGATACGATGGATATTTCTAATGTAGATGCAACGATGCACGGCTACCGTTATCGTCTAGCGATTACGAACCAATCAGGAAGTTGTGATACCGTATATTCTTTGCCAGCTCGTATTAGAGCGGAAGGACCAATTACTTTTAATGCAGTAAGAGACACAACGATCTGTGATAACTTAGGTGCAGAAATTGAGGCAACGATTGATTTAGCTTCTACAGGAACAGGCGTTCCAATCCTACAATGGGAAGTAGATGTAGATGGAACAGGTGGAGCAGGAACTTTCTTCGAGGTGCCAACAGATAGTATCTACGATGCGATTAATTCTAATAAATTATTTATTGAGAAAATATTTGAAGATACGATTATTTCAGTAGGCTTATATGACACATTGATCAATCTAGATAATTTTGATTTCAGATTAAGATCAACAACAGATCTTTGTTTACAAACTAGTCCAGCTACTTATTTCTACTCAGATACAGTAACCTTGAATATCAAAGCAGATACTTTGAATGAGTGTGATTTTGATTTAGATGGATTAAACAACTTAATTGATTTAGATGATGATAATGACGGATTGACAGATTCAGTAGAGGTATATATTTCTACATCAACGGATCCAGAAGATTATGTAAGTCAATTTAATACAGATACGGATAATGATAGTATTTCTGATAGTGAAGAAGATGCAGATGGTGATACGATTAACAACGGGGAAGAATCTGATGATGATAACGGAGATGGTATTGCGGAAGATGTAGATGTATTCCTCGGAGAACCTGGTGCTACACTTGTGCCAGAAGATCTACAGCAGGATATATTTAATGGTGATCCATTAGATCCGTGTGATCCTATTTTAAGTCCAACTTGTATTGGTGTCGTTTTAGATATCAAGGTTAAGTTACATGGTGCGATGATTAGTCCTAACTCAGATGGTTGTACGGATTGTATGCGAGATGATTTGAGATTGGAAAAAGATGATGATAATAATTCAGCTACACCAATTGCTAGATTGATTCCGCTTAACGAACCATATAATGGTTTGAAAATTTTCGGAACCAACGAGATTGCATTTGAGCATAATGATGAACATCGAGAAAGTTTGACACTACCAATGATAGGAGGAACAGAAGTAGCACCAGCTAGTTTATTGGCAGATCAACCTAGACAGGAAGATAATGTGGTAGATTGGGTATTTGTAGAATTGAGAAGTAGTTTACAATTAGACTCTGTTATTGTTACAAGATCTGCATTACTACAAAGAGATGGAGATGTAAGAGATATAGCACCAAGAAATCCTTCTCCAGCACCAGATCAAGCAAAATTCTATGATTCAGAAGGGTATAAATACTTGACGTTCGATAGTACGTTTGCTGGAGAATACTACGTGTCGGTAAGACATAGAAATCACTTAGGGGTAATGACGAATGAAGCAGGATTGTTGTCACCAAAATTAACTACAGTTAATTTTATGGATCCACAAACGAATGCTTTAGGAATACATCCACAGAAAATGTTTACAGACTTTGTCACAGGAGATAGTTTGTATCAAGCGATGTGGGCAGGTGATTTGAACTCTGACAGAAAAGTGATTTATCAAGGTGCAAGAAATGATATAAATGTAATGTTTGTAAATGTTATTGCAGAACCTGATAACTCAGAAAGTTTAGAGAACTATATTTTACCTGGTTATTTACGTTCGGATTATAACTTGGATCGAAATACGATCTTCCAAGGACCTCAAAACGATCGTCAGATGTTGATCTTCAACAGTATATTAGCCTTCCCTGATAATCAAGAGAAATTCCTCGCCAATTACGTGATACTGGAACAATTACCTTAATGGTAAATACTAGGAAAAAGAAGGAAGTGTAAAATTTTACACTTCCTTCTTTCCTATGAGGTTTATTAAGTAGGTATTCCCATATACGCTTGAAGAACTTCTACATGATGAATGATGAATGAGGTAAACAATGATGTATGCAAAATGATGAATGATGAATACCAAATATGGCATAAACAACAATATGTCAACGACCAGTAAATTCATCATTTCTCATTCAGTATTGCTCATTAAAAACCTCATTCCTCCTTCTCATCATTCAAACAAAGAAAGCTATTGCACTATGTTAAAAAGTATACAAAAAACAAAGCTATTTTCTTTACTAGTTACACTCCTAATTATGAGTGTAAGTGGTATAGCTCAAGACATTGAATTGACTCTTGAGTTACAGGCAGATCAAGAGACCTATCATGTCTATGCTCGGCCTTTAGCAAATAGTACGATTACAACTAATACAATTACGGGAACTGGTCAAGTTACCATTGTGGTGCCTACTGGGTTTTCTTACACCAACGATGAAGGTAGAGTTGGAAGTATTGATAATGTGAGTGGACGGTGGCAGGCAAATGCAAGAGTTAATAAGCCAATTGAAAATCCAACATTGGATTATATATCTTTTGGTTTACAAAATGATCGACCTTCTATTGTTTATAGACCGGGAGAAGAAACCCTACTATTCTCTTTTAAAAGAGAGGGGGCTTGTACAGGTCGATTATATCTAATAGAAAATGATACAGACCCATTTGCTATATTACCCAATTCTGAAAGTTCCAATCCTGGAAATGATTTAGGTATCATTGATTTGGGCGGTGGCTTACAGTCTTTTGGGTATAAAGGAAATTATGAACCGTATAAAGCAGATTGCCGAGATTTCGATGGTGATGGTATTGTTAATAGTATAGAAGATGTAAATGGCGATGGCCAATCAGGAGAGGGAGAGACTAATATTTTTGATGCAGATACCGATGATGATAACATAGGAGACGGAGATGAAGATGCCAATCAAAATGGTATCCATGATGAAGGAGAAACGAGTGCCTTAGATATGTGTGATCCATACACAACCGCCCTTTTATGTGATTTTGATAATGATGGAATTCCTAATGATGACGACCCAGATGATGATGGAGATGGCGTTGATGACCTACAAGATATAAACTTATTTGATCCAGAATCTGACTCAGACTTTGATGGTATTTCTGATCTTACAGAAACAACGAATGGATCTAATCCTTTAGATGCGTGTGATCCGAGTATTACGGTCAATGCCTGTATTGGCAAAGACGAAGATATGGATGGTAGTTTTACTGGAATTCCAGAAAGCAGCCCAGAGTTTGATGCCAATGACAATGATCCATGTTTTCCTAATGATGATTCTCCTTCCTGTGACTTTGATGGTGACGGAGAACCCAACCAACAAGATATAGACGATGATGGAGATGGGGTGTTCGATATTTTTGATATTGATCCTCATAATCCAGATTCAGATAGTGATAATGATGGGATATTAGATATGGTAGAAACGGGCGGCGATGGTTCCTATGATGAAGGCGAAGATACGAACCCATTAGATGCAGATACTGATAATGATAAAATATTAGATGGTGTAGAAGATGCGAATCAAAACGGGCAACAAGACGATGGAGAAACAGATCCACTAAACTCAGATTCAGATGAAGATATGTTTAAGGATGGAGAAGAAGATACCGATTTTAATGGTATGGTTGATGCAGGAGAAACAGATCCATTAAATGAATGTGAGCCTGAGAAAATATCACCAAGTTGTGATTTTGATGGGGATGGTATTTCCAATGATATAGACCCTGATGATGACAATGACGGGGTATTAGATGAAGATGATAAAGAAGATTTTAATCCAGATTCAGATAGCGATAATGATGGCGTATTTGATAATGAAGAAACAGGAGGAGACGGATCTTATGATCCAGAGACAGATACCGATCCTTTGAATGCTTGTGACCCAAATACGAATACAACGCTATGTGATCCAGAAGATTTAGATGGCGATGGCTTTATGGGAAATTTCCCAACGAGTCATACGGAATATGATCCTGATGATAATAATGCCTGTGATCCTGATCCAGAAAAAATTACTTGTGATTTGGATGGAGATGGAATCCAAAATGGTACGGACAATGATGATGATGGAGATGGTGTTCCAGATTTAACAGACATAGATCCTTATGATCCAAATTCTGATTCTGATGGCGATGGTATTTCTGATATTGATGAGACAGGAGGTGATGGAGTTTATGACATTGGTACCGATTCCAATCCACAAGATGACGATACGGATAATGATAATATTCCTGATGGGATAGAAGATATTAACCAGAACGGAGTGATTGATGGAACAGAAACAGATCCGAGTAATCCTGATTCTGATGGCGATGGCATTAATGATGGGGTAGAAGATCGAAACCAAAACGGGATGCTAGATGAAGGAGAAACGAATCCTTTAGATGCCTGCGATCCAGGTGCTGAAGATGAAGGTTCTTGTGATTCTGATGGCGATGGTTTGATTAATGATGAAGACCCAGATGATGACAATGATGGCGTTTTGGATGGGGATGATGCGAATCCAACGAATCCAAACTCAGATTCAGATAACGATGGTATTCCTGATGGAGTAGAGACGGGAGGAGACGGTGTATATGATGTAGGAATAGATTCAAATCCATTAAGTGCAGATACAGATGGTGATGGTATTCCTGATGGATCAGAAGATCGAAACTTAGATGGAGAAGTAGATCCGGGAGAACTTAATCCTGCACAGGAAGACTCTGATGGTGATGGTACTTTAGACCAAGATGAAGATATTAACCAGAATGGTTTATTTGATGATAATGAAACAGATGCGACCGATCCATGTGATCCTGCGCCCTTGTTTGAGACTTGTGATTTTGATGGCGATGGCGATTTAAATCAAGATGATACAGATGATGATAATGACGGTGTTCCAGATGATTTAGATACGGATCCATTAGATCCAAACTCGGATAGTGATGGCGATGGTATTTCTGATTTGGAAGAAACAGGCGGAGACGGTGTGTATGATGTTGGTGTAGATACAAACCCAACATCGGAAGATACCGATGGTGATGGAATCAATGATGGAGAGGAAACAAGAAATGGAAATAATCCATTGAATCCATGCGATCCAGGTTCGGATAATGCTGCTTGTGAAGATGCGGATTTAGTAGATGCAGATGGCGATGGCTATTTCCCAGATTTTCCTGTGGATAGTCCAGCTCATGATACAGACGATACCAATCCATGTTTGCCAGATGATACGGCATCAACTTGTGATTTCGATGGTGATGGTGAAGTCAATAATGTAGATACAGATGACGATGGTGATGGTGTGCCAGATGCTTTAGATACCGATCCATTTGATGTGAATTCGGATAGTGACAACGATGGTATTCCTGATGGAGTAGAGGTAGGAGGAGACGGCCTTTACGATCTAGCATCAGATACGGATCCATTAAATCCAGACACAGATGGTGATGGAATAACGGATGGTATAGAAGATACTAATCAAAATGGTATGACAGAAAACGGTGAAACAGATCCATTAAATCCAGATACAGATGGCGATAATCTATTAGATGGACAAGAAGATGCTGATGCAGATGGAATGGTAGATTTCAATGAATCTGATCCATTAAGAGTTTGTAGTCCAAATCCTATATACCCAGAATGTGATTTTGATGGGGATGGTCAAACAAATGATGTAGATACAGATGATGATAATGATGGGGTAGCGGATATAGATGATGAAGATCCTTACGATCCAGAATCTGATAGTGATGGCGATGGTTATTCGGACACTGAAGAAACAGGTGATGATGGGGAGTATAATCCAGCTAGTGATAGTGATCCATTGAGTCCTTGTGATCCGAATCCAAACGTAATTGCCTGTACGGCAGTAGATGAAGATAATGATGGCTATTTCCCTGGTATTGATGCCAATGATCCACAGTTTGATCCAGACGATACGAATCCATGTGTACCTAGCCCAGCGGCAAGTCGATGTGATTTAGATGGCGATGGACAAGTAAACAATATAGATGAAGATGATGACGGTGATGGATTAGCAGATATCAATGACATTGATCCACATGACCCACTATCTGATACAGATGGTGATGGTATTTCAGATGCAGAGGAAGTTGGAGGAGATGGTATTTTTGATCTAGGTTCAGACTCGAATCCATTAGAAGCAGATACAGATGGTGATGGTATCAACGATGGAGACGAAGTTGCAAACGGCAGCAATCCAATAGATCGCTGTGATCCAGATCCATTAGTTGGAGGATGTAACACGATCAATCCTTGTACGGAAGATCCGTTAGCTGCAAGTTGTGATTTCGATGGGGATGGTTTGGTCAACGGCGATGACGATGACGATGATAACGATGGTATTTTAGATGTAGACGAAGATATTAATGGTAATGGAGATTTCAGCGATGATGATAGCGATGAAGACGGGATTCCAGACATTATTGATTCAGACGAGGAAGGCGAGACTATCTTTATTGACGGTTCTGTATATGTATATATCAAAGCCTTTTTACAAGGAGCTTATGATAGAACAGAAGGTCAAATGACTGATTTCTTAAGAGTTCAAAAAACGATTCCTTTAGTAGAACCTTATGGTACTTTAGAGGTAGGTGGCACGAAGCCGTTCACACATGCTGGGGCAGGAGGAGGAGAGTCTATAAAAGCGGATGTCTTAGATGTGGAAGGACCAGATGCGATTGTTGATTGGATATTCTTAGAATTGAGAGATAGTGAAACTACTGTAAAAGAAACAAGGGCTGCCTTGATTCAAAGAGATGGCGATATTGTAGATGTAGATGGTGAAAGCCCAGTATCTTTCCCTGTGGCGGAAGGGGATTATCACATAGTGATTAAGCACAGAAATCACTTGGGTATGATGACTGCAGCACCTGTAACATTAACAGCCTCACAAAGCGATCCATTAACACTCGACTTCACAGATGGTTCTGCGCCAACTTGGGGAGAAGATGGCTTAAAGGATTTGAATGGTACACATGTACTTTGGGGAGGTAATACAGATGGAAATCGATATGTCATCTTCCAAGGAAGTGGGGTAGGTATTCCAGATACAGACGGGATATTCTTTACCATCTTCTTAGATGCATTGAATAATCCACCAATTTACAATCACATCTCTATGGGATATTATTTAAGTGATTGTAATATGGATGGCGATGTGAAGTACCAAGGATTAAGTAATGACATTGATGATTTGATTTTCTTCAACATCTTAAGTCACCCACAAAATCCAAACTTCTTTACCAACTTCTTTATGGAGGAGCAAGTGCCAGAAAAAGAGTAAAAATTTCGAGATGTGTCAGTTCTATTTAACTGACACATCTTTATCACCTTTAAAATTTATTGAATTTTTTAAAAGCTATTTAGTACACTAAAATTTTAAAGTAAATTCCTAATTTAAAACATTTTTTTAACATGAAACTAGGACAAGTTATTTCTGCCGCCCTGATTGGATTTTTAAGTTACACGCCATTAAGTGCACAAGTACAGTTCATTTTAGATTTAGACCCAGATACGAGGGTATATACCGTTTCTATGTTGCCAGAAGTTACTTGGGCTCCTCCGTACAATAAGACAGCTACTGCGCAGATTACCATGAAAGCACCTGCTGATTTATTTGAATTAGCAGAGTTCCGATCTTTAACGCCAGATGTAGAATGGAGCATGAATGCAAGAGTTAATGGACCACAGGAAGCACCGAATACAGATTACTTATCTTTTACTTTAGTGACTGGTGGTTTGGAGCCACTTACTTACGAAGCAGGAGTACCGACTAAGCTATTTTGTTTTAAAAATGCAACAGACTGTACAGGAGAAGTATCTCTTATAAACAATGACACAGATCCTTTCCTACCACCAAATTCCCGTAGTATCAATGTCGGTAATTCGATTGCGGTACATGGTGCGAGAGGAGAGGCATATACTGGAAACGTAAGTGATAAAGCATTTGAATGTGACTACGGAATAGAGAGCATTAACGCAACACCAGCAGTACCAGCGTCAATAGAAGATTTTGTAAATATCTATCCTAATCCTACAAAATCAGTGATGAACATTGATTTTTCTTGGGATAAGTCAATCGGTAAGAAGCAAATCTTGATTTATGATAGCATTGGTAGCTTAGTACAGTTTTCTAAAGAAGAAATTACACTTGGAGAAAATAACATTAGTATGGATGTTTCCAAATTGACCAATGGTATTTACAATGTGTTAATCGTAGAAAAAGGAGATAGAATTACATTAGGAAAGATAATGAAAGTAAGATAAAAATTAGATACTAAAAGTATTAAAAAAAAGGGCGAGATAAACAACTAAGAGGCTTTTAGTAAACAAAAACAACATTCACCTTTATATTTAGCCAGCAACCTGAAAGTTGCTGGCATTTTTTATTTTAAGGGTGTTCTAATTTAAAGAAAAATTCAGAACGCGACTGTCACTGCTGTGGAACATCAATTCAGAAATGTAAGGGGTCATAAATTCCGCTAAAGGAAATTGTGCAACCATCTCTAAAACTTCAAACTCAGATTCTGCCATAAAAATAGCCCACATAACGGATCGGTCTGTGGCTAAAGAATAAGATTTCAAATGTCCTTGTGAGAAAAGCTGGCTGACTGTCTCTCTTTGAGCAGGAATTAATCTAGTGAAGTCATTAGACAATACCTCTGGTAGCTCAAATTCTACCATAAATTGTTTTTTCATACAACAAAGCCTTTTTTTGATCATTCTTTGACGCACTTTCACTGGATGTATCAAAGAATCTAATCTGTTTTTAGTAGTGCGTAAGAATATAAAGTGTCACACTACTGGACATTGTTTAGAACAGAGAGCAGAGAAGAGAGAGTAGAGACGTATTTCGATTAGAAAACAACGAAATTTCGTCATTTTTTAAACGAAATCTGTCTCTACTCTCTGCTCT
>CAKZUM010000600.1 GCA_937921525.1 uncultured Saprospiraceae bacterium | reverse complement strand
CTTCCATGTCCTGCAATTCGACTGATAAATAATAAGAAAAAACCTACAGCAGCTATTTGTAGTGGCTTCGCATTAGCATGCTTTTTCTTGTAAGTTGGATATAGAGAAAGCAATGCCAGCACAATACTAATGACAATAAAGCTGATTTCTATCCAAGGATTATTTAACCAGCTTAACCCACCCATAACGCCTACAGTCATAATAAAGGGTAACAGTGCACAGTGCATAGCACACAGCATAGATGCTGAAAAGCCTAAAAAATCAAGGTTGATACTTGGTAGGAACTTATTCATAATAATAAAACGCTTCTTAATGCAACAAAGTTGCAACAATTTTCACTACCAAGAAAGTTTTTAAATCAAATAAAGTACTATTTAATTAGTCTTTCTAAGATAGTAACACAAAAATTCATGCTCCAAAGGTAAAATTATAAGCGATACTACCTTTTCTGTCGCTGTATAATTAATAATGCGTAGAATCTAGCTTCAATGTAGTTATAGCTCTCTATCTTTGCAAAAAACGTTGTTCAATGGAGTTCTATTATTCAACACTCCTGTGAATAGCCGAAAATGTGTAGCATGAAAAAAACAGAACAAACAGAGGACAATCCCTACGAAATGGTCTATATCGCAGACCCTAAGCAAACGGTAACTCGCTTGGATAAATTTCTAATGGATCGAGTTGTTAAAATATCTCGAAGTAAAATACAAAATGGCATCAAAGAGGGAAAAATTTTAGTGAACGACCAGCAAATTAAGCCTAACTATAAAGTTCGCCCCAATGATGTGATTACCATGCACCTTGATAAACCTAGAGGACTAAATGAGCGCGTCCAGCCTGAAGATATTCCTATAGATGTATACTACGAAGACGATGATATCATGGTGGTGTACAAACCACCAGGTATGGTCGTTCATCCCGGTGTTGGTAATCATACTGGCACTTTAGTTAATGCGATTGTATTTCACTTAAAAGGAGCTATTCTACCTGGAAAAGATGATGCCTATGTAGATCGCCCGGGCATCGTACATCGAATTGATAAAGATACCTCTGGCTTACTATTGGTGGGTAAAACGGAGCACGCACTTGCGCATTTGAGTAAACAATTTGCCGATCATACAGTTAAGCGTGAATATTATGCATTGGTCTGGGGAGATTTAAAAGAGGACAAGGGAACCATTATTGGCAATATTGCTAGAAATCCTAGCAATAGGCTACAGTTTATGGTATTCCCTGAGGGAGATGAGGGAAAGCATGCTGTTACTCATTATGAGGTAGTAGAACGAATGTATTATGTTACTTTGATTAAGTGTCACTTAGAGACTGGTCGAACACACCAGATTAGGGTACATATGAAGTATGCCAATCATACCTTATTTAATGATGGTCGCTATGGTGGTGATAAAATTTTAAAAGGAACGGTGTTTACAAAATACAAACAGTTTGTACATAATGCTTTTAAAATCCTGCCTAGACATGCACTACATGCTAAGTCCTTAGGATTTATACATCCTACAACTGGAGAGGAAATGTTCTTCGAATCAGACTTACCTGCCGATTTTCAAGAATGTATTGATAAGTGGAGAAAATATGTTCATACTCGGAAGCAGATAATTGAAGAAGAAATTTCAGAGGAAGATCCAGGTAGTAATACGGAGATTATCGAAGAATAGTATAGCGAAAGCGTTGAAAGTCAACCTTGTAAAAAATGGTTGCCTTGTTTTTCAGTAGTTCCCTTTTGAACGGAAACCTTTTTGTCCAGCAACTTCCCGTTGCTGGACAAATTAAGGCTTACTTTATTACTACAAATTCTTTATCAATTTCCATAAAAACGCCATCCTTTTGAATAGTGGCAATCACAGAAAAGAGACTTCCTTTTTTTAGTTTTCTTTTGATAAACTTTCTCATTTTAGCAGTAACGGTACCGCTACTCTGAATACTTAATACCCTATTGTTTTTATTACAAGAAAAGACTAGATCATTAATACCAATCACAAATCCTTGGCTATCGAATACCTGAACTACTTCATCTAGGTTTCTTCTTATCTCTTTACGACTCACTTCATCCAATTCACTTAGCCTACCCCATCGCAATGTGTATTCCTCTATTTCATTAGAGGTCGAAAATTGAAATTGTATAGGAATCTGTAATTGTACTGCTACCTTAGTTTCTTTCAATTCCCCTGGTATCCACTTCGGCATAGACTGCACTACTCTAATAGCCTCCAGCCCGCAACCACCCCCTATATCTTTTAAAATTTTAGGCTGTACTACTTCTCCTTCTTTTGATACCACAAAGCTAATGTAGACGACTCCTTCTAAACCTTCTAGTTTTGCTTGTTCTGGATAGATTAGGGTATTTGTAATGTAATTCACTACTTCTATATTAGAACAATTTCGTTTTTGTTCAGAACCTAAAGCGTAATTATCACAACCTTGAAAATAGGGCATTTGGTCTACCACTGTGTAGATCATTTCTGTGCTTTGTGCAGAGCAGTGTATAGAGGCGAAGAAAAAGAGAAGTAGACAAGAAAAATTATTCAAGTACATAATTTACTGTTTATCAAATATATTTACTTGATGAAAATGTACCATAAATAATGCCAGTACTAAAAGAGCGTAAGAAAGATAGTCATTTTGTAAATAATTAGCGAATAATTAAAATGAAGTATCCCATTTTACTATAAAGAATCTAGGTACTGCAGTTAAACCATATTGATTTTGAGAATATAGTCCTATATTACTAATAATAAATTGGGATTTGTTAGGTAGGTTAACAAAATTTATGGAAACTGTATTTCTACGTTTTCTATGTTCAAATATATAATTAGCACTCACTTCCATTCCACTCAAACTATTACTAAAACTAGAAGTTATCCTGTTGTGAATATTGTACCAATTAGCATCCACATAAAACTTCCTTGTCGGTCTATACAGTAGTCTAAGTTTAGCATTCCATGTAATCAATTGGTTTTCTTCTCCCATATTAGAAAGCTCAGAATTGGTAAATGTCAAAGAATTAGTGATATAAAAATTTAAGGGTATATCAAATGCAGAGCCATAATCAAGAAAAATTTCATTGGTACGATATTTCACTTCTTGTTTTTCGTCATTAATATAATTTTGAGTAGCATAAACACTATAGTTATGGCGTACTGAAAATCTTGAACTAATATCAAAAAACAACTTTTCTGTACCAATACTAGTTCCAAAAGTTTGAAATGGAGTAAATCTAATCAATGATTGATTAAACAAAAAATCATTAAAATTAAAAGTACTACCCAGAATATCATCACTAGTTGAATAATATACGTTAGCATTGAAATAGAAAGAATTAAGTACATCTTTATAACTGAATCTGCTTGTAATTCTATGGCTTTTTAAAGGAGAGAAATTTAAATTTCCTGTGCTAATCGTCTGATAATCTTGAAACACAAAATGCTGGTTTAAAGTATTTAGCTCTGGTAATTCTGTATTGTAGCGATATAAGAATCTGAAAGAGGTTGCCTCGTTTATTGGTATTTTCAATTGTAAAAATGGATTGGATAACCAAAAATTAGCCGTATTATTAAAAGTATATTTAATCTTGGTTCGTGCTAAGTACAATCCTGTTGAAACATTTACAATTGAAATATTTTTTCTGAGTATTGCTTTAAGAAATGGGCTCGCTTGGTCAATAGTATTATCATTTGTAGATAGTTCCTGCGATTCCGTTTCAAAATCAACATTTAGTAATGTTGAATTAGAACGAATGTTATTTGTACCCCAAGAATAACCTACATCAAGACTTAGAGCAATCTTCTTATTGTAGAGATACCTTACAATCATCTGCGTTTGACTTTGATCTAGGTTACTATACTGTATAAGACTATCTAGATTGTCTCTTTCAAAAAATATAGGATATAGCGTATAGTTAGTATTAAGATCTTGTTTATTTTCATTGTATAGATGTCTTACGATATATTGCGAGACAGAGTTCTTTCCTAGTTTTTGAGTATATTCTAATGCATTAAAAATATGAATAGGTTTTTCTTTTACAAATGAAGGTATAAGTGATGACTGTTCATTTTCTTTTCTATCTAAGGCTACATTTGCTTGATTAGTTTGAAGAGCTATGCGGGAGTAAGTTTTCAAGCTCTTGTTTTGTTGGCTCGATAAATAATCTGTTTGAAGAACAATATCAGTAGCATTGCTTTTACTGATATAAGAAGATACTTCTCTAAAATCTAATGTATCAAAGGAGGAAAAAAAGCGATTCTGATTAAAATAGGTTTGTTCGTTTTCTTCTTGATAATGTATTGCAGATAATTTTACTTTGAAAGAAGAATTTAAATTAAATATCTGAGATAGATTGCCCAATCCTACTTGCCTTCTATTTGTGAATTTATCAGGTAAGCCAATATCTTGAATAGTTGGTAAATCCAATAAGGAGTAAGGTTCATTTGCACTGTCTTCTATAGACTGACTTGCTACATTAAAGTCTGTGAAAGTAGTATTTAGATCTCCTTTAGCATCAAATCCATTATTATTGTAATTACCTAATAAAAATGTTTTTGCTTTTTTCGACAAAGAAAATAAATTGGTATGCACATATTTTTTCCACTCTTCTCCATATCCAGTTCCCAATGTGTAGGTACCTGAAATAATGTTTTTCATCTCCTCTTTAATACTTAAATTTAGCACTATTTTATCAGACGATTGAATATCTTTTAATACTGGATTTTCTTGATAATGATCGATTACTTGTACTTTGTCAATAACATTTGCCCTTATGTTTCTTGTCCCAATAGTATAGTTTGAACCAAACATATCGTCTCCTTCGATTAATACTTTTCCTATTGGTTTGCCATTTACCATTATCCCTCCTTCTTCACTAACTCTTACTCCTGGTAGTTTTTTTAAGACGTCTTCTACTGAATATTCTGTACTATCTATGTATGAGGCTAAATTATAGGTCGTGGTATCGTTTTTATCTATTAGAGGCAAGCTAGACTCACTAACCACAACTTCTGTAAGTTCAATAGAACTTGGTAAAAGATAGAAGTTTTGAATAGTCGTTTTCTCTTTTATTATGCTTAATGGAAGAGATTTTTTTTGATAGCCTAGGATAGTGGCAATTATATATAAAGAGTCTGAAATCTTAGGTAAAGATATTTCATAATATCCTTGTTCATTCGAATGCGTAAATTGTATTATTCTCCCTGTATTATCTTCAATATATACACTTACAAAATCTATAGAATGACTGTATAAAGTGTCGTAAACATTTCCTTTTATTGTTATTGATTGAGAAGTGAGATTAGACAGAGCATATAACATCAATAAACATACAAATACAAATCGCATGCTAGAAATTTTAAACCTTTTATTCTTTCTTATTTAATTGAGTCCTTTTAGTAAACTGACCTAAAAGCTAGTGATTATTTCTTCAATAATTTTAGTTCTTAAGCATCAATTATAAACAGTTTTTATCAAACTCTAACATTTCTTTAAATCCAGTAGTTGTATCTAACTTATGCCAGTCAATTGGAACTCCTCCTTCGGATATCAATTCCTTATTTGTATGTTCTCTAAGTTTCTTCAATTTTTTCAAATACTCACAAAAACCATTAAAAATAATTTTCGTTTCAGGAATTTCCATTAAAAAATCTATATTATCGTTTACGGTTAAAGATTTAAGGTAGTAGCGCTCCTTACTATCCACAGAAAATGCTTCTAAAATTAAACCCGGAAGTCCCCACACATATTTGGGTCCTGCTACAGAACTGATCTCAGGACAATACCAAGCCATAAATACTCTTTCATCTCTTTTGCCTTTAGCCAGAAAACATTTAAATCCTTCGATTGTCTTAGTTGAATCTATAAGTTGCCAGTTCCATTCCAAAAGCGGTTCTATCAATAATGCAGGTTGATCTATAATCTTTATTCTAGAATAAGTAGTTTTATTTTTCAAATCAGATATTATTGGAAAGCCAAATTGATCTCCTCTTGTAAAATCTATAGTGCTCATTTCTTCACTTATTATATCCGATTGAGGTAATGTATTACTATTAAAATAAAATTTATCTTTATTGAAATACAAGGTAGCTTCCCCATTTTTTCCATATAAGGATAGTGGCGAATCTTCATAATAATATTCTACCTTTCCTGAAGGTCTTGAATGATCTTCAACATTTAGAGTCATTCCATGAAATAATACAAACAAAAATGATATAATATAATACATAATTAATATTTTAAATAGATAGAGTAGATTTTGACTCTACTCTATCATAATAATTTAAAGAAGATAATTATCTTTAAGCTCTAATAATTCCTAGCATTTGTAATTTCGTGATATGAGCTCTTCTAGCTTCAGAACAATTACTTCGAGTGGTTGTGACGTTACCTGTTTTATATGTACAGTCACCAACTAGATTCTTAGAAGTAACATTAGTTGCTTCTAATGGCAAAGAAACTATTCCTAAGGAAAGAATAAAGAAACATGTGAATAAATTTTTCATAATTTTTTTTTAATGAAGTAATAAAATGAAATCGATTTCTTATTCACAAAGCTACATTACGATCCCTGTTTTTCAATGGTACTTTTGGAGACAAGGTGAGACTTGATGGGACATCTTCCACAGCTCATTACTCAATTTCATATTCAGGAGGCCAACCGAATTTATTGTAAATTAATTCTAATTCAAGTCTCTTCACTAATCCCTTTTCTAGAATAATTCCTTCTTTCCTTAACCATCTCAATAAAGTTTTTCTGCTAATACCATACTCTTCAGCAATTTCTTGTCTTGTTTTTGGTTTGAGTTTAATGTGCATGTCATAGATTTTGAAAGTTACATAATAGATAACTGAGCAACTTAGATCCTAGGCATAACGACGCCATGAATAACTTGTACAGTTATAAGCAATTCTTTCTTTCTCTCTAAATTAAGGTAAGGTAAGGTAAGGTAAGGTAAGGTAAGGTAAGGTAAGGTAAGGTAAGGTTTACCTATTGTTATCCTACTCATTTGGCTTTTTAGAAAAATCAATTCAAAAGTAATGGAAATCAGCCAAATATTTTAATATTTAACATTTGGATTTACCTAATAAAAAAACTCTTCTAGGTTATTTAATCTTCTGATAATAAAATTTATAGCTTATTTTTTATAAAACGTGTAACAAGTATTTTTATTGCTCTTTATATGTCTAGACTTTTTTTTCAAATGGAACTAGATACATATTAGAAAATAGGAAAGTAGAGAGAGGAATGATAATAAAGGAAGAATTATAGATTGGGTATAAATAAAAAAAGCCCGTCAAATAATTGACGAGCTTGTTGGTTTCCTTTTTTATGAAAAAGAAAGAAAAAAAAAGGCAGCGACCTACTCTCCCACCCAAGGGCAGTACCATCGGCGCTGAAAGGCTTAACTTCTCTGTTCGGAATGGTAAGAGGTGATCCCTTTCGCTATAACCACCTTAGTCTTTTGATGTGAG
>CAKZUM010000599.1 GCA_937921525.1 uncultured Saprospiraceae bacterium | reverse complement strand
TTTTTAAACGAAATCTATCTCTATTCTCTGTTCTCTACTCTCTGTTCTATTTATTTCCTTACTGCATTCGTATTTTCATCTTGACATCCTTAATAGGACGGTTTGCTTTATCAACAGGTACAACTGAGATTTTATCAATAATATCTAAACCTTCTACAACTTCTCCAAAAACCGTGTACTCTTGATCTAAATCAGGGCGTCCACCTAACTCTGCATACAATGCCTTTTGGGCATCAGAGTATTTTATTTTTTTAAAATTTTCTAAAGCGGTTATTTGGGCTTCTGTCACAGGCGCTCCTTCTACAATATAAAATTGAGAACCAGAAGACTTTTTCTCTGGATTTCCAGCACCTGTTCTAGCCGCAGCCAAAGAACCCTTAAAGTGAGGCGAGCCAATTTCTGCATCTATTAAATATCCCGGACCACCTGCCCCTAGCATAGCACCTGGTGCTGCATTACGAGATTCAGGATCTCCACCCTGCAACATGAATCCATCTATTACTCTATGAAATAATAAATCATCATAAAAACCTTCATTTGCTAATTTGATAAAATTCTCTTTGTGTTTAGGCGTTTCATTATACAATAACACTTTCATATTACCATATTCTGTTTCAATAATTGCATAAGAGTTGCTATCCCCAGCACAATTAGCAAATAAGAAGCAAAGGCTTAAGCCTATAAATAGACCATATAGATTTTTCATAAGAGTAAAATATTTTTGAATAGATTAATTTTAAATTTAGTTTCTGTTATTAACAGGGCGAACGAGAAGTCAAAATCGTAATATATAATTCATTGAAAAATATTCGGGTCGATGGTTGAAGTTTGTAACTTCAACCCTAATATCTTGAAAGTTTGTAACTTTCTTCCACTAATACATATTATAAAAATGACTTTTCGTTTGCTATGGTATTATTAAGACAAGTTCGTAGGAATCAAACGTATAAAATATAGTATATTTGATTATACTTATTAACGACAGAATCTTATATATACTTCGTCCTAACAAAAATAACACCTAATTATGCTGCTATTAACGTTTATTTAATACCATTATTGAGTGATTAAACGTCTTCTATAAGGTGTGTGTTTCCATTTTTTTACCTGACAATTAATTAATGAAATTATTTATTCAATTTATACTAGCATTTTTAGTAAGTGTACCCACGTGGGGGCAAGTTGCAACAGAAGCACCTACAACAGCAGATACAAGCATAACAAAATATCCGCTAGTAGCTAATTCGCTTTTATGGGCGATTACTGGAAAGGAATTAACAGATACCTCTTATTTATATGGTACGATCCATATGATTGGAAAAGACGATTATTTTCTGACAGAGCAAACAAAAAAAGCTTTTAACGAAAGTGATAAAATCGTATTCGAAATCAACATGGAGAATATGAATAATATGATGTCTCAGTTCGGTTTGTTAATGAAAGCTTTTATGAGTGATGGGCAGACGTTAAAGGATTTTTTAAATGAAGAAGAATATGCAGAAGTCAAAACCCACTTTGAGGCGAAAGGAATTACTTCTTTTCTTTGGAATATGATGGAGCGAATTAAGCCAATGTTCTTATCTATGTTTGCTTCTACAGATCTTTCTGGAGGCGGAAATCCAATGGCATCTGGAGATATTGTAAGTTATGAGATGGAGTTTATGGAAATGGCAAAAGAACAAGAAAAGCCAATGGGTGGACTAGAAACTGCGGAATATCAGATCAGTGTTTTCGATAGTATTCCGTATGATGCACAAGCTCAAATGTTGTTACAAAGTATTAGAGTAGAAGTAGATACTGCTGCCGCTGATGAATTAGAAGTCTTAGCAAAACTGTATAAAGAACAAGATATTAACGGCATGATTACCATGTTTGAATCAGACGAAGAGGGGCTTGGAAAATATGAAGAGTTTTTATTATTAAATAGAAACAGAAACTGGATTCCAGTAATGGAGGGAATGATGGGGCAGCAAGGCACTTTTTTCGGGGTAGGTGCAGCCCACTTAGCCGGAGAAGAAGGGGTTATTAATTTATTACGAAACGAGGGATATACGCTTACCCCTTTGAAGGATAAGACGATTTTGAAACGACTATAGTCTTTTTTAAGAAATTCTATTTTATAGAAAATGGGTTTGATTAGTAAGTGCTGATCAAACCCATTTTTTATGGATGTAATTGTAATATTAAACCAATAAGACTCAATGTTGTTAACATATCTATTCACAACTCAGAGAGTTGTGTTACTTTTACGTTTAAATACAAATTATTTCAATAATACTCTCAATGAAGTCATTATTTACAACTATAGCTTCTTTACTAATTTGTTTAAGCGTTTTTGCGCAAGAACCCTTAAGTCTAGCTCGTGCTATAGAGATTGGTTTGGCCAACAATTTTCAGCTAGAAATTGCTAAACGTAATTTAGAAGTAGCAGAAAATAATAACACTTGGTCTGCGGCAGGAAGAGGCCCTAGAGTAGATGCTTCTTTGAATCTACAGAATGGATACCTAAATTCTAAAGCAGCAGGTTTTTTACAAGAACAATCGGCACTTAGTACAGGTATTACCCCTGCTATTGATGGAACCTGGTTAATATATGACGGCAATCGTGCAAAAATTGCCAAACAGCAATTAGAAGAATTAGAGGGACAAGGGCAGTTGAATGTTGCCGCAGCTATAGAAAATACGGTTCAATCTGTCATTTTAGCTTACTACCAATCATTGATTCAAGAAGAACAACTAACGACCTTACAAGAGGTACTGGACTTATCAAGAGATAGAATCAATTACCAAGAAGTTCGTAAGGAATTTGGGCAAGCAGGTAGCTTTGATATATTGCAAACCACAGATGCTTATTTAAGTGATTCTACAAATATTCTTGTCCAAAAAAATAATGTCGCTACCACTTATAGAAATCTAAATTTAGCGATGGGGGAAGAAGATATGCTTAAGGTCTATAATTTAACGGAAGATTTGAATTTTCAGCCTAGTAACTTTAACATAGAAGATTTACAAACGGCAATGCATGCTAATAATAAAACCTTGCAAAATTTGATGATTGCAAGAGAATTAGCTAATATGAATACTCAATTACAAGAGACTGCCAAACGGCCAACGCTTAGTTTGGGGGCAGGACTGAGTTATGCGCTTAGTGGTTCGAGAGGGGATGGCCTTATTAATACCGGAGAAGTAAATACTCCTATAGATTTAGGAGGAACAACTAGAAATTTTAATGTTTATTTGGGGGCTACGGCTGCTTATAATCTATATGATGGAGGCACTAGAAAACGAAATATAGAAAATGCAAATGTAGAAGAAATGATTGCACAAATGAACATTCAAGATTTCAAGAGAAATCTGAATGCTCAATTGCAAAACACGCTAGCCAATTATAATAATCAAGTACGCTTAGTACAACTAACGGAAAACTTAATTGAAAATGCGCGTAACAACCTAGCAATAAGCAAGGAACGTTTTGAAGGAGGCTTAATATCTTCTTTTGATTACAGAGCTATTCAATTAGCTTTTGTCAATGCCTCCCAAGCAAAATTAACGGCATTGTATAATTTAAAAACAACAGAAACAGAGTTAATGCGCTTAACAGGGCAGTTGGTAGATAGTAAAGGGTAACTATGCGGAAAATCAGAAACCATAATTCATATATCCATCTGGTTGCATACTAATTGGATATATGATTTATGATGTAAGATATCTGATGTATGATTTTTCAGCCCTCGACTCACAGCTCCAACGTAGCGACATCCTGTAACCCATGACGCAGTCATGGGAAAAAATCAATATACAGGGAACTAAACAGAAAAAAACGTGGTTCATAAAAGAAACACCGTGGTTACAGGTCTTTCACAAGACTAAAATAGCTACATTAACTATTTTAGTAACGACAAAACAATAACTTGAACATCTAGGACGGAATCTTTTGCCCTCATTTTCTCTTAAAAAATACTTCCGTAGCTAGGCTATGCAAGGATTTTTTAAGAAAAACTGAGAACAAAATCTTCTCGTCCAGATGACCAACTTATTATTTCATCGTTACTAAAATAGAATACTTTCTTGCACATATTTTATTTTTTAAATATTGTTTGTGTATAAACTTGCTTTACTGCTAGATATTCCCCTATATTTGCCGTAACGATTGTAGAAATACAATTAGTATTTGAATATTTTCACATACCTAGCCTTTTTCGGTTAAATTTCTGTTAACAGAAACAATAAATTAGTAATTACTACTGATTTGTTGCAATTTGGCTTTATAATTGAAAATAGAAGTATAGTTTTCAATTTCATTTTATCTAATCTAATTAAATAATTCTTCTATAAGCGCAAACTTTTACACTTAACATTTTAATTTAAAATTAGTACTCGTTCACGGTTGTTATTCATTGATCTAGTCAATGCAATCTCTGCGTGTACTTAATTAAAAGACGCTAAGTATGGAAGTCAAAACGCTTAATGATCAGCAACTAATTGCCAACTATTTAAAGGGCAATGAAAAGTCATTTGAAGAATTACTCTCTCGACACAAGGACAGAATCTACACGTCCATTTATCTTTTTGTAAAAGACCACAGTCTAGCAGAAGATATCTTTCAAGAAGTTTTCATCAAAATTATCGATACGCTTAGAAAAGGTAAGTACAACCACGAAGGTAAGTTCCTACAGTGGGCACTACGTATTTCTTATAATATGTGTGTAGATTACTTCCGACGCACCCGTCGTCGACCAAAGGTATCTGCTACAGAAACTTTTGATATATTCGATGTATTGCAAAATACAGATTTGAATGCGGAGCAGAATATGATCAAAAGTCAGACACACCAAAAGATTCGTTCTTTAGTGGATATGTTGCCTCCCGAGCAGAGAGAAGTAGTGATCTTACGACACTATGCAGATATGAGTTTCAAGGAAATTGCTCAGTTGACTAGAGTAAGCATCAATACGGCTTTAGGTCGAATGCGTTATGCTTTGATCAATATCCGAAAGATGGTAGAAGAAAAAGAGGTGGTACTACAGTAAACGCAAATATATTTCACTCTTCCATATATACTAAAGAAGATCGATTTCATTGATACGAAATCGACCTTCTTTATACAACAAAACACCCCTAGACTTTATAAAACTATCAGGTCATCCTATAGTAGTAATAGTCAAAAAGTGAGTTCCATTTTTTGACTATTATAAACCGATTACCCCCTTAGAGCTTGTTCGGAATCCCCTATTCTGAACAAGCTCTTTTTTTGTTCAAGTATTTACTTATAAAATCATCTTCCAAACCAATCTTACTTTTTTAAATCTTTCCTTACCTTTGGTTTCCATAGTAATATGTCAAACAGTATATGACTAGTGTAAATATAATATGGCGTAGAAAAAACTATTTATAC
>CAKZUM010000598.1 GCA_937921525.1 uncultured Saprospiraceae bacterium | reverse complement strand
TCATTTTAATGAAGATAATTGAATGCCCAAGGGATGCCATGCAAGGCTTGCACGATTTCATTCCAACTGCTGAAAAGGTTCGATACATCAATGAGTTATTAAGGGTAGGATTTGATACTTTAGATTTTGGGAGTTTTGTCTCTCCTAAAGCCATTCCACAAATGCGTGATACGGCAGCAGTATTAGAGCAACTAGAAGTAGATACGACTAATACTAAATTATTAGCAATAGTTGCCAATAGGAGAGGGGCTTTGAGTGCTGCGAGTTTTCCGACCATAGATGTTTTGGGCTACCCTTTTTCTATATCAGAAACTTTCCAATTAAGAAACACTAACGCTACCATAGAAGAATCTCTAGATCGAGTAAAAGGGATTCAAGAAATCTGTATACAAAATAATAAAACGCTTTTGATTTATATCTCTATGGGTTTTGGTAATCCTTATGGAGATTATTGGAATGTAGAGATTGTGCAAAAATGGGTACAAGAATTAATTAAGCTTGATATTTCTATTTTTCAGCTATCCGATACCATTGGCGTTGCTGAACCTGCCAATATCCAATACCTTTTTAAAGACTTAATACCTGCCAATCCATCTGTTGAAATTGGAGCTCATTTTCATACCACCCCTGATACATGGGAAGAGAAAATAATAGCTGCTTATGACAGTGGTTGTCGTCGTTTTGATGGAACTATTCGAGGTTTTGGCGGTTGCCCAATGGCTCAGAATAAATTGGTCGGAAATATGCCTTCAGAAAATCTCATTACATTTGCAAGGGAACGGGGTATTGAGATAGGTCTTGATTTAGATAGTTATTTTGATGCGATGAAAATTTCTGGGCAGATTTTGACAAGTTCATCTACGTAGTTGATACTAATTTTACCACAAATTTGTAAATTAAATAGTTTTGTAAAGTTAGCCAAAGCAAAGCTAGGGTTGTATTTTACCACATAGATACATAGATCACATAGAGCATAACATCTATGTGACCTATGTACCTATGTGGTAAAATTGTCAACTACTTTTGTGGTTTAGATAAACTTGTCCAGATTTTGAAGTGATTTAAAATTTTGTTTTTTCTCCAAACTTATAAAATGGACGTACTACAATCAACAATAAATAAGAACTCAAAAACCTTCAAAGCAAACTATGAAGGCATGAGTTCTTTATTAGAACAGTTAAAAGCTTACCAAGAAGAAAGTCGTTTTCAAGGATCGGAAGCCAGAATTAAACGAGCTAGAAACAACGACCAATTATTGGCAAGCGAACGCATACAATTGGTACTGGATAAAGACAGTCCATTCTTGGAACTAATGCCTCTGGCAGGTTTAGGAGTCGATAACGGATTTGGAGCGAATGGAACAACTATCATTGGGATAGGTTTAGTATCGGGCAAGTTATGTATGATTAATTCGAATATCGGAACGAAGAAAGGGGGAACGATGGATTTTTCTACGACCAAGAAGTATATCCGGATGAACGAAATCATCTTAGAAAATAGACTGCCTTGTATTCAATTAGTAGAAAGTGGGGGTGCCAATTTGCCCGATCAAGTTAGAACCTTTGAATTGGCAGGGGCCAATTTTAGAGAAATTACTAGGCGATCAGAGGCTGGACTAACCACTATTTCTGTAGTCTTTGGAAATGCGACTGCGGGTGGGGCGTACGTACCCGGAATGTCTGATATTTCCGTTTTTATAAAAGATAAGGCACAGGTCTTTTTAGCAGGGCCACCCTTACTAAAAATGGCTACCAACGAAATAGCAAATGCAGAAGAATTGGGAGGTGCAGAAATGCACTCTAGTATATCAGGTGTATCGGATTATCTAGCAGCAGATGAAGTCGAAGGGATTAAATTTGCAAGGCAATTAATGACGACCATAGAGCCATCCAAACCTCATTTTATTCCAAGTGATTTTATAGAAGCACCAAAATATGATCCCGATGAAATATTAGGGGTGGTCTCTCCAAATATCCGAATTCCTTTTGATGTTAGAGAGGTGATCGCAAGGATTACAGATGGGTCTAAGTTTTTAGAATTCAAACCCGATTATGGCAAAACATTAGTAACGGGCTGGGCAGAAATACATGGCTATACTGTAGGGATTATAGGTAACAACGGGGTGCTGTTTTCTGAGTCTGCCAATAAAGCTACTCACTTTATTCAACTCTGTAATCGAAATAACCGACCATTAATTTATTTACAAAATATCACTGGTTTCATGGTTGGAAAAGAATACGAACAAGGAGGCATTATCAAGCAAGGTGCGAAGATGATTAATGCGGTATCGAATAGCAAAGTACCAACCATTACCATTAATCTGGCTTCCTCTTACGGGGCTGGAAATTATGCCATGAATGGTCGTTCGTATCAACCGAATTTTATGTTTGCTTACCCCAACTCTAAAGTATCCGTGATGGGCTCGGAGCAAATTGCGGGGGTGATGGAAATTATACAAAGAGGCAAAGCGCAAAGAGCAGGAGTGCCGTTTGACGAAGAGAAATTTGCACCAACTAAAGCAGATATTATTGAAAAGAACGAAGCGGTTTCTTCTTCTTGGTATGCTAGTGGACATTTGTGGGATGATGGAATTATTGATCCAAGAGAGACCCGTAATTATTTAGGCTTTTGTCTAAATGTCTTTAATAATAAAGCGATTAATGGGACGCAGACTTATGGGGTGTTTAGGATGTAAATATTTAGTTATACGCTGGCGCAAAGGCTGTGCCTTGTGCCTCCTATCAAAAAAGGCTCCGCCTTTGAAATGGATTATAAGTCGTTACTTAGCATTTAAAGGCAAAGCCTTAATGGATAATACTCACAAGGCAATAGCCTTACGCTAGCAAAGAATAAGTCGATCAATTTAAAAGATATAATAGATACAAAAAATGAAAAACTTCGAAACCATCCTTCTAACTAAAACAGATAATATTGCCACTGTAACTCTAAATCGTCCCAACGCCGCAAACGGTATCAGCCCCACTTTAGCCAAAGAACTAGCAGATGCCGCATTGATATGTGATAAGGATGAATCTATTCGCTGTGTAATTTTAACAGCCAATGGAAAATTCTTTTGTGCAGGCGGGGATTTAAAAGCAGTCGGAGGCGATCCATCGACGGCAGCAATAAAGATAAAAGGGATGGCTGATAATTTGCATAAAGCAACTTCCTCTTTTGCTCGGATGGAAAAGCCATTTATTGTAGCAGTCAATGGAATGGCAGCAGGTGCAGGTTTTAGTATAGCGATAACTGGAGATTTTGTAATAGCAACGGAGTCTACCAAGTTTACTATGGCTTATACGGCGGCTGGCTTAAGTCCTGATGGGAGTTCCAGTTATTTTTTGCCCCGCTTAATTGGTGTTCGGCGAACGATGGATTTAATGATGACCAATAGGCGTTTGACGGCGCAAGAAGCAGAAGAATGGGGTTTGATAAATCAGGTCGTTCCAGAAGAGGATTTACAATCAACTGCTTTGGCATTAGCACAGAAATTGGCGAATGGACCAACTGATGCTTTTGCCACTGTCAAAAAATTATTGCTGTGTACTTTTGATAATAGCTTAGAAACACAAATGGAATTAGAAGGGCGAGCTATATCTGAACATGCGGGTTCTGCTAATGGGAAAGAAGGGGTGTTGGCGTTTTTGGAAAAACGGAAGCCTTCCTTTGAATAGGCTGGGAGTCAGGTGCTATTTTTCTGAACCACAAAAGACACAAAAGTTTTTCGGTGCATTCTTTTGTGCCTTTTGTTTCTTTTGTGGTTCAAAAGAAGTTTGTAGCTTTGGGTGTCACTAATTATTTTTTTCGTTACTCCAAACCATCCATCAAACGTCCACTCAATTGTAATAATACAATTTCAATTGCCTTCGCATCATATTTTGCAGCATTTAAGTTGGTAGTTGCAGTTAATAAATTTAATTGAGCTTGTCGGAATTCTACCGAATTTACCTGCCCTACTTTAAACTGTTCTGCGGTACGTTCAAAATTGAGTTGATTGATAGAGAGATTTTTTTCTTCTGTTTGTAATATAAACAAAGCATTTTGATAGCTCTCCCACGCATTGATAACGTCGCCTTCTATTTGTTGTAAGATCTGTTCTTTTTGAACTTGTTGCGTTTCAATATTTAATTGGGCATTCTCTGCTTGTTTTTGTCTTCG
>CAKZUM010000597.1 GCA_937921525.1 uncultured Saprospiraceae bacterium | reverse complement strand
CTCTAATGTTGTATGATTGAAAACTCTTTGATTACGATTCTCAACCGTACACTTTTAGATTCTTTGGCAAATACTATAAAAAACTATAAGATCGTCGAGGTTTGTAACCTCGATGCTATACGATAATCATACTGCATCGAGATTACAAACCTCGACGATCTGTTCCAAAAACAGTATTTCTTATAAAAATTAAAAAGTGTACGGTAGAAATTTTTTTTTTTAAATGACTTAGACCTGCAACTTCTTAAAGCATTAAATTGAACCTACGAGAAAAAATGAATAAATGTATGTCTATTGTCAACCTAGACAATAAAACCTTCCGTTCTGTATCTAATACAGGCAACGGAGAGGTGGATATGGAAACGCTATTCCACTATACGCAAGATGGGAACATGATTAGTGCCAGCTACAGCGGAGGTGGTATTCGAGAAGGCAACTTAATTGGCCAAATGGATCAAGAAGGCGTTCTGTCTTTTGCTTACCAACATTTTAATATAGACAACGAATTTAGAACGGGTAGATGTATTTCTAAACCAGAGAGAATGGCTGATGGCAAACTTCGCTACCATGAATCATGGGAATGGACGAATGGCTTGGAAGGGAAGGGGGCCTCTATTATTGAGGAGGTGTGATGGTTTCTGCCAAATCATAAATCATAGTTCAGTAAATCATAAACCCGCCTGAATGGAACGGGCAGGTCTGCTAAGTAAGCTAAATTAGACTGATTTATGATTGATGATGTAAGATTTTCTGACGCGATCCAAATCTAGAGATAAAATCAATTAGCAATTATTTATGTCAAAATCTACCCGACACTATAGGGCAAACGAAAAGTCAAAATCCTAATATATAATTCATTGAAAAATGCTTGGGGTCGATGGTTGAAGTTTGTAACTTCAACCTAATATGCTGCAAGTTTGTAACTTGCTTCCACCAATATATATTATATAAACGACTATTCCTACAATTCTTTAGACCCCAATTTATGCAAACTGTCCGACTGTTTTCATTTGTTTTTTTGTTCCTCTTAGTGGCACAAAACCTAGTAGCCAATGGAATAAAAGGTACTATTAGCGATGGCAATGGCAATCCTTTACCCTTTGCTACCATTTTTGTAAAAGAAATAGGAACAGGCACGAGCTCTAATGCTACTGGCGATTTCTCCTACCGCTTACCTAATGGCCGTTACACCATTACATTTCAATATATAGGCTATGAGTCTTTGATAAAAGAGATAACTGTAGCGGATGCTTTTGTAGAACTAAATATTCAATTGAAAGCCCAAACCTATGAGTTAAAAACAGTAGAGGTAACAGTAGGAGGTAAAGATCCTGCTTATATCATTATGCGAAAAGCAATTGCAAAAGCACCCTTTCATTTAAATCAACTAAATAGCTATACAGCAGAAGTTTATACTAAAGGTTCTGGCAGATTGAAGAAGTCCCCCTTTTTATTGCGGAAGATGATGGAGAAAGAAGGAATTGATTCTACTTTTGCCTTTGTCAGTGAGTCGGTAAGTGAAGTAACTTATAAGCGACCAAATTATTTCAAAGAAAAAATTATTTCTGTTTATACCACAGGGGACGATCAAGATTCTAGTCCAAATGGCTACATCAATGCTAGTTTTTATAAGCCTACAGTAGCAGAGGTCATCTCTCCATTATCGCCCAAAGCTTTTGCTTATTATAATTTTGTCTATGAAGGTTTTTTTATGGATAGAGGGCAGGAAGTGAATAAAATCAAGATCACGCCAAAAAGTAAAGGAGAAAATGTAGCTACAGGTTATATCAATCTAATAGAAGGAGATTGGAATATTCATAGTTTGGATATTGAAGTTCAAAAAGTAGTGCCAGCGAATACGCTTTTACAAATCAAACAAATTTATGCGCCTATACAAGAAAAAGTATGGCTCCCTGTTACTCATCAAATTGATGGACGAATCAAATTTTTTGGATTCAATTTTGAATTTGGCTACTTAGCAACGGTTAGTGATTATGTGATCGAATTAAATCCAGACCTTGATTATGAGGTAGCTGTGATTGATGAAAAACTCGAAGCAGAAGAAGCCAAGACTATTCAAAAAAATCAAGATTATCAAGAGATAGAAGAACGGCTACAAAGTGAGAAAAAAGTTACCAGAAAGGAATTGCGAAAGCTATTAAAAGAATACGAAAAACAAGAACAAGCCCAACAAGAAGAACCAGAAGTCGTCAGTATACAACAGTACGAAGTTGATAGTAATGCCTATAAGAGAGATTCGCTTTATTGGGAAAAAATCAGACCTATACCGTTAAGTGAGTTAGAAGTAAGAGGCTATGTGGTGATGGATAGCCTTAATACGGTAGAAGAAGAAAAAGAGGATAAAGAAACAGAAGACAATGTAACTGTTTCTGTGGGTTCGGATGGTAGCTCTATCAGTAAAAAGAGAACTAAATTTAAGTTGACAGACTTGGTGCTAGGGGGTAAATATGGGAAAAAATGGCAGCCTCAATTATATATCAAACCAGTGGTCAATACAATTCAATTCAATACAGTTGATGGATATAATTTTGAGTATGGAATGGGCTTGGAACGCAGAGACACTTTAAACAGACGCTTATTTATAGAAGGGACTGCTCGATATGGTTTTGCTAGAGAAAAAGTAAATTATTGGGGCAGCCTAGGATATGATTTTGGTGGAAAACTTCAGAAAAGACAATTGAGGATTTCGGCAGGTAATCGTGTCACTCAATATAATCTAGAGGAACCAATTCATCCACTGGTCAATACGTTTACTACTTTATTTTTAGAGCAGAATTATATGAAGCTCTATGAAAAGGATTTTGCTAAACTTAGCTACTTGCATCAGGTGAAATCGAATACAACTATTGAGTTAGGTGCGGAATGGTCTAAACGGAATACCTTAGCTAATTTTTCTACGCATCATTGGTTTGATAAAGCAGATAGAAACTATACTGCTAATATTCCCAACAGCTTGGAAACAGATGCTGATTTTGAGCCACACGAAGCTTTTATAATTCATTTAAATATTAGAACAAGACCGTGGCAAAAATATCGAATTCGGAA
>CAKZUM010000596.1 GCA_937921525.1 uncultured Saprospiraceae bacterium | reverse complement strand
CACACTACTGGACATTGTTTAGAACAGAGAGCAGAGAAGAGAGAGTAGAGACGTATTTCGATCAGAGAACGACGAAATTTCGTCATTTTTTAAACGTAATCTGTCTCTATTCTCTGCTCTTTAAAATGTCCAGTAGTATGTTCACAATTAAGCCGTAATCTTATTTAGTCGTTACTAAAGTGTTTTTTCTTGCTCCTTGTCTAGATATTCTTTTATCGCTTCCCAACTAAGTGTGGCACAGCTTAATCTACTCGGAAAATCCTTAGCAGCCTCAAATGCTTCAAATTCCTTTATTTCAATATGCTTCGTTGGTTCCTCATTCGGATCGGTTAATTGCTTGAATATTCTACACAATTCTAAAGCTTCTTCAATAGATTTCTTTTCTAAATTTTTTACCAATACAGAAGTGGATGCTTTTGAAATGGCACAGCCATACCCATGAAAATGTGCCTGTACTATTTTTCCATCCACTACATCCATGTATAACTTAAATTGATCTCCGCATAATGGATTATACGCCTCGATCTGGTGAACGGCAGAAGGATTCTTTTGGTAATTATATGGCGTTTTATTGTGCTTTAATATGACTGTTTTATAGAGTTGTTTTAGTTTTTCTTTCATGATAGGAATATACGAAAATATATTAATACGAATCTATTGTCGGCAATTCATACTGATTCATAGGCAGTTATTTTTAAACAACTTCATTACTATGATCTAAAAGTAGCATTATGAAAAAAGAGATAATTTCATCCTAAATGAGGAAGACGTTTAAGACGTTCTAAGCACATAATAGGTGTATAAGACACATAGTATGGAAACTTATGTGATCTATTATATTTAAAATATAAGTTTTATTTTTGTTTTAATTTTATATTAAAATAATAAATTGATTTTTTATGCACCTCGTCCGCTTGTGGTGCGAGCACTTACCTACCTATATATTAACAATGAACCAACGCATTTTAGTATTGCTGTTCTATTTTTCTTTACCCTTCGCATTAATGGCCCAGGATCAAGGAGCTTTTTCTGGAAGTTTTCAAGGAAATGGCAATTTCTTTATAAGAGATACTGCTATCGGTGCAGCCAACACCCCACAATATGAACATCAACTATATGGTGCTGATGCGTGGTTGAATTTGAATTACAACCAAAGTGGTTTCAATGTAGGAATGCGCTTCGATTTATTTAATAATTCTAATTTATTGAACCCTCAGGGTTCGTATACTGCGGAGGGGATTGGTCGATGGTTTATAGATAAAAAGATAGATAAGTTGCAGCTATCGGGCGGATATTTATACGATCAGATTGGGAGTGGAATTATTTTTAGAGCGTATGAGGAACGACCACTATTAATTGATAATGCCTTGTATGGTATTCGATTAGCCTATGATCTTACAGAAGATTGGCAAGTAAAGGTTTTGACGGGCCGACAGAAACAACAATTTGAGGTATTTAACCCAGTTATTAAGGCCCTGAATATAGATGGATTTGTATTAGGGGAAGGGAGTAAAACTTGGTCGATGTCTCCCGGTGTCGGTGTAGTCAATCGTACTTATGATGATGCAACGATGCAACGAATAGTAGGGACGGTATCCACTTTTTCTGTAACAGATAGTATTGCTCCAAGTTTTAATACCTATGCCTTTTCCCTTTATAATAATCTAACGATCGGTAAATTAAATTGGTACATGGAGGCGGCTTGGAAAACGAAAGATGTATTCTTTGACCCATTTGCTATAAAAACTAATCGAGATGGCAGCACCGCTCAAGGCAGATTGGTCAATCGAAATGGCTCGGTCTATTACACCTCTGTTAGTTATGCTGGCAAAGGAATTGGCGTTACCGTAGAAGGAAAACGTACAGAGAATTTTACTTTCAGAACTAACCCATTCGTAACACTCAATCAGGGGATGTTGAATTTTTTACCTCCAATGGCAAGATTCAATACCTATCGACTGACGAGTAGATATACGCCTGCCATTCAAGAGTTGGGAGAGCAAGCAGTCAAGCTAGATTTTAAATTTAGTCCTGCCAAAAACTTAAATTTAGATTTTAATTTCTCGAATATTAGTGATTTGGATAATCAGCTATTATACCGAGAATTTTATTCTGAATTTCAATACAAGAAAAAACGACAATGGATATTAACAGGTGGTATTCAATTTCAACAATATAATCAAGAAATTTTTGAAACCAAACCTGATGTTCCATTGGTTAGTACGGTTATTCCTTTTGCAGATTTTTTATATAAAATAGATCGAAAAAAAAGTTTGCGGTTTGAGTTACAATACATGAGTACGCGCCAAGATTTTGGTAGCTGGATATTTGGTTTGGTAGAGTATTCTGTGGCGCCACATTGGACGTTTACTGTATCTGATATGTATAATAGTATACCTAAAATGACGGATAAAATTCATTATCCAAGACTCGATGTTTTTTATACGATTAAATCTAATCGTTTTTCTTTGAGTTATGTCAAGCAGGTAGAAGGAGTGGTCTGTTCTGGAGGAATATGTCGATTAGAACCTGCATTTAGTGGTTTGCGGATGTCTGTTAATTCTACTTTTTAGTGGGCAGTAA
>CAKZUM010000595.1 GCA_937921525.1 uncultured Saprospiraceae bacterium | reverse complement strand
CTGCCGTCAGGCGGGCGGGGAAGAGAGAGTAGAGACGTATTTCGATTAGAAAACAACGAAATTTCGTCATTTTTTAAACGAAATCTGTCTCTACTCTCTGCTCTCTATTCTCTGCTCTTTAAAATGTCCAGTAGTGTGATTCTAAATAATACGTTAAAAATTTTATTTATATAATGCAAAATACACAGCTTGTTAAATTATTGGAAGTGCTGAGTGCCAAAGAATTAACTCAATTTCATGCGTATTTAAATAAAGTAGAAAGGCCCTCTAATAAGTATGTGGCAAAATTGTTTTTGAGATTAAAAAAGTATGCCCCCACTTATGATTCTCCTAAATTAGATAGAGATAAAATTGCGCTCTATCTATTTAATTCAACAGATACACAAGCACTAAACAAAACAGCGTTTACTTTAAAATCCATTTTGCAAGACTTTTTGGTGTTTCGGGAATTAGCAAACAACCCAATATTGAAGCAACAATTACTAGTGAAAGCATTGAAACATCGAAATCATCCTGATTATCCTAAAGTAAGTAAGCAACTAATAAAAACCATTCAAACTAGTTCGGATGGAAGGGTCGATTCCTTGGCGTTATTCCAACTAAATTATGCGCTCTCTGCCGATGCTAACAACGCTAAAATTGGAAACGATTTAGAAGAGCTAAATTTTGCGAATCAATATTTAGATCAATTTTATTTTTATCATAAATTAAAAATTATTTTAGAATATCGAATTGCTAAAAAGATAAATAGATTTTCTTGGTCTGTAGATCAAGAGGAAGCAATATTGGGAATAGTTGAAAAGTATGCTAACCTAAAAAATGACCCAACGATACAACTTTTATTGCTAGCTATTAATGTAATTGTTACCCCTAAAAAAGAAAGCTATTTGCGACTGAAACTAGGTCTTTTTGAAAAGTCGCATCTTCTTTCAAAGCAGGATGTTCAAGATATTTTTGTTACACTAACGGTTCATTATAATCAGCATCTAAGTCAAGATTTTGATTTCTATATCCAAGAAGGATTTGAGCTTTATAGATTTGCAGACCAGCAAAATTTATTAGTGATTAATGGCCGAATCCGAAACGTTGAATATACAAATGCTGCCTCCGTAGGCTTTAGTACAAATAATGAAGATTGGGCACATGATTTTATTGAAAGAAATAAAAAATTTCTTGCACCCAATATACGTACAGCTCTTTATGCTTATACAAAGGCTATTTTTTATTTTAAAAAAGAAGCATTTAACGATGTAAATAAATTGTTATATCCGTATAGTAATGATCCAGATTTAGCCTTGAATACTAATATATTAATCAGAAGTTTACTACTCCGAAATTATTTCGAGTTGTATCATAAAGACGTTATAGCTATTAACCAGCAGCAATTTATACATTCTCAAAGTAATAGCTTTGAGCGATTTTTAAAAAGTAAAAAAAAGTTGTCTCCTACTAAAACAGCATCTTACCTATTATTCCTGCACTTTTTTAATCAAATAGTTAGGCTGATACAAGTTCCTAATGTTCAGAAAAAAAAATTGCTTCGCACAGAAATTAGCAGTAACAATAATGTAGCATTAAAAGGGTGGCTGCTGTCAAAGATAGGTTAAACTTATCCCAATGAAAATTTTGGGATAAGTTTAGTTTTTAAACAACTTCTACTTACACATCCGTAAAATCTGCAATAATAATTTTAGAAAAAGGCAAAGCAGTAGCTACTGCCACAGAACGTGCGACATTTAAAAATCTCATCTGAATTAATATTTAAGAACACCCTATTTTTAGGGTATTCTGATTAATGAAAAATAATTAGCAGTACTATAGGATAGCTTTACTAATTGTTTGATGAGACAAATGTAGAGACAGAGGTAGGGGGATTTTGACCACAGATGAAATAAAAATAGGTAAACGCTAGACTTACAAAGTTTTGCAACTTGGGAAGTCTTGATTTTCAAGTAAATTAATCTTCCCAAGTCTCGGAGACTTTATAAAAGTGCATAAAAATCTTTTGTGCCTTTTGTTTCTTTTGTGGTTCAAAAGAAATTTTCGAATAAGCCACGATATGCGATGAACCCTCTTTATCTATGCGGTTAAACATAAGTCTATTTGTAACTATTCAGCATAAGCTAGAACTCCCCCCGACCGTTGAAATGAAAATATTTCGCTTCCAAAACGAATTTTTCATCGTAGATGTCTCCCTCCCTTTTTAAGGGAGAGTCGGGGAGGGTTCTTAGTGTAGTACTGAATAGTTACGTCTATTTTATTAATTTAATTTTGTACATTTAGGCATTCAAAATTCAGAATTTTAAACTAATTGGTAATGACTACTGCTCAACGATTTTCAATAAGCTTATTATTAAGTCTATTTCTCTTTACCCCTTCTCCAAATATAACTGCGCAAACAGCTTCTAAGGTAGTAACTACAAAAGAAGCAAACACCTATTTTGCGCCTATAAAATATAGAAATATTGGGCCTTTCAGAGGTGGACGATCTGTTACAGCTTCTGGCGTTATTGGTGATCCGCTGACCTATTATATGGGAACAACGGGTGGCGGACTTTGGAAAACAGAAGATGCAGGGCAGTATTGGACGAATATATCGGATGGGTATTTTAAAACAGGTTCGGTAGGTGCAGTAGCGGTCTCGGAAACCAATCCGAACATTGTTTATTGTGGGATGGGAGAACATGCGCCGAGGGGCGTCATGACCCATCATGGTGATGGGGTGTATAAGTCGATTGATGCAGGAAAAACTTGGAATAAAGTAGGGTTGGATGCGACCCAACATATTTCAAGAATTATTATTCATCCGAGCAATCCTGATATTGTGTATGTAGCAGCGCAAGGGGCTTTATATAGCAATTCCGAGGAACGTGGATTGTATAAAACGATAGATGGTGGTAAGACGTGGAAAAAGACTTTATATGTAGATAAAGGAACAGGCTGCGTAGAATTATCAATGGATAAAAGCAATCCCCATATCTTATATGCCGCTATGTGGGAGCATCAGCGATTACCTTGGAAAGTGATAAGTGGAGGGCCAGGAAGTGGCTTGTATAAATCTACAGATTCTGGGGCTACTTGGAAAAAGATTCATAAAGGCTTACCTGCAGAAAAGGGGAAGATGGCAATTGCTGTTTGCCAATCAAACCCTAGTAAATTATATGCGCTTGTAGAGAGTGATTCTAATCAAGAAAAGGGTGGTTTGTTTGTTTCTATGAATGCAGGCGGTAGTTGGACTAGAGTGAGTAAAGATCATCGTTTGGTGCAGAGAGCTTGGTATTACACGGAGGTATTTACTGATCCTCAAAATGAAAATATGGTTTACGTGTTGAGTGCGCCTTGTCTGCGATCTAGTGATGGGGGAAAAACATGGGAACGGCTTACTGGTACACACGGAGATTATCACGACTTATGGATTAATCCTAACAATCCAAAAAATCTATGTATTGCCAATGATGGGGGGGCAGCGATTAGTTTTAATAGAGGAAAGACGTGGTCTCGACAAGACAACATGCCGACTGCACAAATCTATCGGGTCAATGTGGATAATGCTTTTCCTTATAATTTGTATGGTGGGCAGCAGGATAATACTTCTATAAAAATTGCCAACAGAGCACTAAATAGTTGGGGAATTAATGACCAAAGTTGGACTTCATCAGCGGGTGGCGAAAGTGCGTTTTTGGCCTTCGATCCAGATCATCCTTTGTATGTAATGGGGGGCAGCTATTTAGGAACAATAGAGGTACTAGATACCAAAGCGGAGGCAGGTACGAATATTATGGCAGCACCGATTCAATACTTAGCGGAGGATGCGAAGGATATGAAATATCGGTATAATTGGAATGCACCAATTATCTGGTCGAAGTATAATAATGATTCTGCTTATCACGCAACGTATTATCATGCAGCGCAGGTGCTACTACGTACAGATGATTTAGGAATAAATTGGAGAGAGGTATCGCCTGATTTGACCCGCAATGAAAAGGAAAAACAAGGAAAGGGTGGAGGCCCTTACACTAACGAATCCGTGGGCGCAGAAAGTTATGGTACGATTAGCTATGTAATAGAATCTCCTCACGAGAAAGGTGTAATGTGGGTAGGTAGCGATGATGGCTTGGTACATATCACAAAAGACGAAGGAGACAATTGGACTAACGTAACGCCAAAAGGATTAAAGGAATGTTTAATCAATGCGATTGAAGTGTCACCACATGATCCTGCCACAGCCTACATCGCTACTACTCGATACAAATTTAATGACCATCAGCCAGGCTTATATAAGACTACGAACTATGGGAAGACTTGGACGAAGATCAGTAAGGGCATCCCGTATGGTGCGTTCACTAGGGTAGTACGAGAAGATTCGGAACGTAAGGGTTTATTATTTGCAGGAACAGAAACAGGCATCTACGCTTCTTGGAATGATGGACAATCTTGGGAACCCTTGCAGTTGAATTTACCAGTTACGCCTATTACAGATTTAAAGGTAGCCCATAATGATTTGATTGTGGCTACCTCTGGTCGATCTTTTTGGATACTAGATGATTTGGGTGCGCTACGCCAGTATAAAGATGTGAATAGTGATTTTCAACTCTACCAACCAGAAGATGCGATCTTAGTAAATGGAGGTAGCGAGTTAAATAATACTAGCAAATCTTTCAAAGGAACGAATCCATTACGTGGCGTAAATCCAGCCAACGGCATAGTCTTGTATTATCAATTACCAACGATTAAAAAAGGAGAAAACATCTCTTTAAGTATTAAAGATGCTAGTGGTAAAGTCATTCGGACTTTTACTTCTCAAAAGGATTCTACCTTCCAAGCATGGGCAGGTGGCCCGTCTGCTGAGTCAACTTTATCTAAGTCCAAAGGCTTGAATCGCTTTGTATGGAATATGCGACACCAATCTACAAAAGGTATTCCGGGCGTGTATATCGAAGGAAGTTACCGAGGTCATAAGGCTATTCCCGGGGAGTATACTTTTACTTTAAAAAAGGGCGACCAAGAAGTGTCTACAAGTGCGAATATTTTACCTAATCCTGTATATACTACTTCACCAGATCGTTATAAAGCCTATGATGCTTTGATGTCGGAAATGGAAGATAAATATTCCAATATGCACGAGTCTGTGAATAAGCTAAATGAACTAGAAAAGCAGTTGAGTAGTATCATTAATAAATTACCAACAGAAGAAAAATATCTTTCCTTAAAAGGCAAAGGACAAGAGCTATTAAAAAGGATAAAAACATGGGATGAGACGATGGTACAGCGCAAGTCGCAAGCCTATGACGATGTAGAAAATTTTCCCAATGGATTTACGGCGAATTATTTTTTCTTGATTAATCAAACAGAGAGCGACATTCCACAAGTGAACCAAGCATCTTTGGATCGTAAAAAAGAATTAGAAGCCCAATGGATGGGATTGAACAAAGAGATTCAGCAATTATTGACTACGGATATTCCATCTTATAATAAGGAGTTGTGGGATGCAGGCATTGGGGCACTTTGGAGTAAGTAGGTAAAGATGTTATTAAAAAATTATTGAGTTAAACTACTTATGCAAATCATGGTCTAAAATAATATACTGAAAATCAATTTATTGAAGCCTAGATCATGGTGTTTTTTAAAATCACCATGGTCTAAACGCCTAATAGTCAGTATCTGGAAAACTTAGCCCATGATTCGCATTACTTATTATAAAAAATGAAAAACCTTTTCCTGTATATCAGTATCATACTATTGATCGGAGCTTGTTCAAAAGCCCCTTATAAATTGGCTAAACATAAATATCCCAAAAAGATAAATACTAAAACGCGACCTATTAATTATCAAAAAAAGCAATTGTATAAAATAGGAAATGTTAGTGCAACTAATCAATTTCCTGCTGCGAGATTAAATGGCTTTATGCAAGTAAACGACTCTACTTTTCAGGCAAAAATTAGTCCTGAGAATACGCCAATTAATGGGAGTGCTTGGTATGCTTTTCAAATATGGTCGGAGGTGGATAGAACAATCTATCTTCAACTACACTATACCGAACATAAACATCGGTACCATCCGAAAATAAGCCAAGATGGGGAAGTATGGGAATCTTTGGATTCCAGTTTAGTAGCTTTACTTCCTGATAGTATTGATGCAGTTATGAAATTAGATCTTTCTCCTAAACCCCTATGGGTAGCAGCGCAGGAAATACAAGATCATAGAAGAGTTGGAGAATGGGTAAACCAATGGCAAGGTAATCCTTTAGTCACAATTGGTACTGCTGGAAAAAGTGTTCAAGGTCGATCTATGTACTATATGAATTTATCTAAGGGGGATTTTAAAAATAAGCCAACTGTTGTGGTCATCAGTCGGCAACACCCACCTGAGGTAACGGGATATTTTGCGATGCAAGCTTTCATAGAAAAGATTATTCAAGAAGGTGGGGAAAATGGTTTTTTGGATAAATACAGATTAATGGTTTATCCATTAATGAATCCGGATGGAGTTGATTTAGGTCATTTTCGGCATAATACAGGTGGCATAGATATGAATCGTGATTGGTCCAAATATCGTCAACCAGAAGTCAAGCAAGTAGCTGCACATATTGTAGACGAGTGTCGAGAAGGAAATAACGAGGTAGTCTTAGGATTAGATTTTCACAGTACCTACTATGATGTTTATTACACCTATGACGATTCCGTACAACCTAAACTACCGGGTTTTACCAAAGAATGGTTGGAGCGAATTAAGACAGCATTGAATGTAGAAGATATTAATGAACAACCAAGTGGACTGGGATCGCCTGTTTCTAAAGGTTGGTTTTATAAACAGTTTGGGGCGGAAAGCATCACCTATGAAATAGGAGATGCCACGCCAAGAGAATTTATTAAAATAAAAGGAAAGGTTTCAGCAACGGCAATGATGGACATTTTGTTAGATTGGAAAGAAGATTAAAGAAGTCGTCTCCATTCTAATAAAAGGCATCAACTTAAACATTATATGATCAATATTTTCAAAATCACTAGCTTTTTAGAAGGCGTTTCTTATATTCTATTGTTATTTGTAGGGGTTCCACTTAAATACATTGGAGAGAATGATATACTGGTAAAAGGACTAGGGATGCCTCATGGTTTGTTATTTATGGCTTACTTGCTTTTAGCCCTTGTAATTCGGAAAAAAGCAAATTGGGATATAAAGACTACTCTAATTATAATGGTGGCTTCTATATTACCATTTGGAACCTTTTATGTCAATAAGAAATATTTATAAAACACCAATTCAGGTTTTTGGAAATTTCACCTTTTAGAATTTTCCACCCCTTTTTTATCACACTGAATTACACAAGGTCTCTACATAAACGGAAACTATCCTGTACTTATGTGCAGATGATGTGTTTAAAGTGGTGAACAATTAAAAAAGATTGTGATGAAAAAATTTGAATCCATCAACAAAGCCTACAACAGCGTTTTTCAACCGAATCAATTAAGTCTTGGCATGGTGATTCCCATTGAAAATTATGCTCAAAGTCGGCTACCAACGATGAGGGAACATTTACAACGAGTGCAACTAATTGAGCAGTTGGGATTCAAAGCTTTATGGGTAAGAGATGTACCACTTGATGTTCCTGCTTTTGGTGATGTTGGTCAAACTTATGACCCTTTTACGTATCTGGGATATTTAGCAGGACAAACTTCAACGATTGCTTTAGGTGCTGCTAGTATTGCCTTGCCTTTGCATCATCCTGTTCATGTAGCCAAGTCTGCTGCAACGATTGACCAATTATCTGATGGAAGGTTACTTCTGGGAATCGCATCAGGAGATAGACCTAATGAATATCCTGCGATGGGCATCGACTTTGAAAAAAGAGGAGAACTATTTCGAGAA
>CAKZUM010000594.1 GCA_937921525.1 uncultured Saprospiraceae bacterium | reverse complement strand
GTATAATCGATTCTTTTTTGCGGATAAGTAGGATCTACAGGAACATAAGCTGCACCTGCTTTTAATATACCCAATAGTCCAATTATCATTTCAAAACTTCGATCTAAACTGATAACAATCAAGTTTTCTTTCTCTACTCCTAGTGCCAGTAGGTAGTGGGCTAACTGGTTAGATCGTTGATCTAATTCACGATAAGTTAATTCTTGCTCTTCAAAAAATAATGCTACTTTATCTGGAGATTGAGCAACTGTTTTATTAAATAAACTAACAATAGTTTCCTCTTTAGGAAAATCAGTTGTGGTATTATTGAATTGCTGAATTTGAGCTTTTTCCTTCTCAGTTAATGTAAAGATTTCTTGAGTAGGATTTTCTATAAAAATAGATACCATATCCACAAATTCAGTACCCAATTGCTGTAACTGTTCTTTTGTAAAGATGGCTGTATTTCCATCAAATAAAAATTCTATTTCTCCATTGGTATCGAAATCATATACTTGCAACTTCAAATGGTGCATTGGGTCTGCATGATGGGAATCTAACCAATGTGATTCCATATCAATCTCTGGCACATCTTCATAGTTAGCATTGATATAATTTAGTACAATATTGAATTTTTTATTTAGACTAGCTCGACTACTACCTGTTTGCGCATGGCGCATAAACGTATAATATTCATTGCGCACTTTTTCAAAAAGTGCCAAGAATGTTTCCCCTTTTTCAATCGTAATATTGATAGGGAATAATTCAATGAACATCCCGATTGTATTCTTAAAATCTGGAGTGTTTCTATTGTGTATGGGCGTACCTATGGTGAGGTTTTTTTGACCACTTCTTTTAAAAGATGCTAAGTAAAGAATGGACAAAAAGAAAGTGAAAAAAGAAAGATGCTCAGAGAAAGCTGGAAATTGTCCTTTTCTAATACTCAATCGTAATAGATTTGTAGTTTCTTTAGATAAGCGAATAGTAACTCGATGAGTAAGGGTATTTCCTAGCGGATTTTGTTTAGCAAATAAAGAGGGTATAGCAGGTAAGCTTGATTCCTTTTGATCCCAATAAGTTATGGTAGAAGGATTGAGCGTTGTTCGTTTTTTATTTTCAAAATTGACAAAATTTTCAAAGGATGGTAATTCTATTATACTTACTTCTTTGTTTGAGAGTAGCTGCTGGTAATAATTCATTACCAGTTTATATTGAACGGTTTTTGACCAAGCATCGGTAATTAAGTGATGTTGATTTAAATACCAAATATATTCTTGATTCGCTATTTTTATGATGGCACTATCAAATAAAATTTCTTGGAGATTGAAATTCTTCTGAATGCTAGTTTGCAGCCAATTTGCTAATGCTTCATTTGGCTGATCCTCTGACGATAAATTTATATAGGGTAATTCATACAAAAGAGTTGGTCTAATCCATTGTTCTGCCTCGCCTTCTTTTAACAAAAATCGACTACGGGTAATTTCAGATTGTTCTAACATTAACTGAAAGGCAGTCTGAAATTTTTCTACATCAATAGTATTTTTAAAGCGATAGATAAACGCCATATTATAGAGGGGGGAAGAGGGACTCAGTTGCTGTCCTACCCAAAGTAATTGCTGACCTTGTGTCAAATCAATTTTACGCTCTTTTATGTGTTTATCTTTATTCATCGTTTAATTTAAGTCTACTTTCGGGACTTAATGTAATTGGCCATCGCCTCAACAGTCATAAAATATTCAATCGTCATATCTTGTGGCGGAATTTTAAAATCATAAGTTTCTTCCAAAAACTGAATGACGCGCATCATGCCCATAGAATCCACTAAGCCACTTCCCAATAGATCATCTTCTGGTAAAATCTCTACATCTGTTGCCCCAGCATGTAGTTCTTGAATAATGAATTGTATAATTGTATCGTTCATATATTATTACTTACCTATTACTAACAATTTGCTCTTTTAAAGTAGAGCGTTTCACCTTCCCCGATCCTGTTCTAGGAAAGGAGGTGACAATAGTTATTGTTGATGGAACTGCATAAGCAGGGAGTTTTGTTTTTAGAAAAGCAATTAATTCAGCTGCTGTCGTGTTCAGTGTAGGTTGTAGAATTACAGCTGCCTCAATCTGTAAAGCTTCTTCTGTTTTTCGAACGGCAAAAACGGCTGCTTCTGCCACCGCTTCATGCGTAACTAATAAAGACTCGATTGCATCTAATTCTACTCTATATCCTCGTATCTTTACTTGGTGATCTTTTCTACCGATAAAGTGTAATAATCCAGATGATTCTATGCGTACTAAATCCCCTGTTCGATAGTAGAGATCATAAGTTCCATGTGTGTTTTTACGTCGATACATGGAACGCTCTGTTAAATCTGGTTGCTGCCAATAGCCCTTCATCATTGTGGCACTACGGACGCAAAGCTGTCCAGTACCTTCTGCTATTTCTTCTTCTTTTTCATTCAAAACTACACTTTCTGAATTGTTCCAAACGCTGCCTAATGGGATAGGCGTTTCTCCTACTGGAGCTGTTTTTATATTATAAAAAGTACATTGATTCACTTCCGCAGGGCCATATACATTACTGACAGTCGCTTGATTCCAAAGCGTCATTAGTTCTCTTAAATATTTAGGGGAGAAAGGCGCACCACCATATAACACCCATCTTAAGGAACTCCAATCTTTATCTACTAATCCACCACTTTGTAGCATTTGTATCATCGCCAATGGAACAGAATACCAGATAGTGATTTTTTCTTTTTCGATCAACTGGCATAAACTCGTAGGAAGTACCGTATGGGCATCTGTTGCAATAATGGTACAACCTCCGACAAAGGGGGCTGTCAAATAGCCTAGTGTTGAAATATCAAAAAATATTGGGGCATGATTCCCAAACACATCGGTCTCTTTTAGTTGGTATAAATCCGCTGTGAGTCGAGCAAATGCCAAGCCACTCGAGTGCGTATGCATGATGCCCTTAGGCTGTCCTGTAGAACCAGAGGTGTAGATGATATAGGCGACATCTCTATCCATTACTCTGAAAGGACGCTCGAATGTAATAGGAAATTCATCTAATTTTTCCCAAGGGTAGGTTGGCGTTTTATCATTTTCTGCTATACCAATAATAGCGGATAGATTTATCTCGCCTTCATTGATTTTCTTTATTTTTCTTCTTTGAGTAGCATTGCTTATCAAGATATTGATATTACAATCCTTTATCAAAAACTTTGTTCTCTCTATCGGTGCTTGTGGGTCAAGTGGTACATAAACTGCTCCTGCTTGCATAATCCCATAAATAGCAATAGCCGTCTCCAAACTTCGATTCAGGTAGATACCAATCCGATCGCCTTTATTGATTCCTATTTGATGTAAGAGTCCAGCAAGCTGATTCATTTTTGCTTCCATCTCTCGATAGGTGAGCGAAGTCGAACCACATTTAAATGCCGTTCGATTCGGAAATCGA
>CAKZUM010000593.1 GCA_937921525.1 uncultured Saprospiraceae bacterium | reverse complement strand
TGCTATGAGAGCGGAATTGTTTAGAAGCAGTCCATGGCGAAAAAGATAGCTTCTTTACTCATTTAATATTTACGATTTTATACAAATGATTCAAGGAAAAAAAGGTGTTTTAATAGTTAATTTAGGTACTCCAGATGACCCTGGGTATTGGGCAGTTCGAAAATATCTAAAACAATTTTTGTTAGACGACAGAGTATTAGACATTTCTTGGTTGGGGAGAAATTTATTAGTTCGAGGGATTATTGCTCCCTTTCGATCTCGTAGTTCTTCTAAGCTATACAAAATGTTGTGGACACCAGAGGGCTCCCCATTGAAGGTATATGGAAAAAAATTAGAGCAAGAATTACAGCCGTTATTGGGAGATGATTACGAGGTCGTATTAGCAATGCGCTACCAAAGTCCTTCTATCAAATCGGCCATAGATAAATTAATGGATAAGCGGGTGACGGAGATTATAGTGCTTCCCTTATTTCCTCACTACGCATCTGCTAGTACAGGCTCTGTACATGAAGAGGTAATGCGGATTATGTCCAAGGAGTTGGCGATTCCGAAACTGACCTTCATTAACTCTTATTACGATAATGAGGCAATGATTGATGTATTTGTTGAAAATGCACAACAATTTGATTTGTCTTCTTACGATCATGTACTGTTCAGTTTTCATGGGCTGCCAGAACGACAAATGGTGAAAGCAGATAGAGGCAATCATTGTTTAGGTTCTAAAGATTGTTGTAAAACACTCACCACTAAAAATCAATTTTGCTATACGGCACAATGCCACGTTACGGCCTACGCTATTGCCAAGAAAATGGGACTCTCAGAGGATCAATTTACAATCTGTTTTCAATCTCGCTTAGGTCGAGCAGAGTGGGTCAAGCCTTATACCTCAGACATATTAGAGATTCGTGCGAAGGCAGGCGACAAGCGTTTACTTGTCTTCTGTCCAGCTTTCGTCTCTGATTGTTTAGAAACAACTATTGAGGTTTCTACAGAATATCAGGAAGAGTTTGAAGAGTTGGGTGGCGAGCATGTGGACTTGGTCCCTAGTTTGAATGATCATCCTAAGTGGATTGAGGCGGTTCGGGATATGGTGCTGGCGGAGGGGTGAGATTAATTTTTATTGATGGGCTGATTTTAATCAGCCCATCAATAAAAATTAATCGCTAGATAATATACGATCTCCCACCGCACATTCCATACACCGTTGCTTCCCACAATACTCATTCTTCAATTGCAACAAAGCCTGCGTCTCATAAGCAGAAGTAGGCGCCATTCCCAATCTTTCCCATTGCGTAATAATCTTATTTTTTTCAGGTTTCAATTCCTCTAGTAGGCTAAGTGCCTTTTCTTTATAAGCCTCTAATCCTCTTTGCGTACCGTAGAGGAATAGGCAAGGTGCAATGCAGTTGATTACAATTAAATGAACAGTACTTTTGCCAAGTGATTTATTTCGACTATTTGTTTCCTTATCAAATAGATAATGGGTTTTCCAGTAATCGGATAGTTGAACTTCTAGTAAATTCTCTATGTCTTTCAGCGTTTGCACTTCCAAGATTTTGCTAAATAAATGGAGCGACTGATGGGTGAGGGTAGCAAATTGTGCCAATCGAATAGTCGGAAAATTGGCAGGGCGCATTCTCAAAAAACGCCAACTCTCCTTCTTGATAGAGGTCAATTGATATTTGCCTTTTAAAAACGCATATTCCTTTTTTAAGGAATTGGGGTAGGCCTCTTCGAAGTCTTGGTCTAGTAAACCAGCTTGACCGAATAGCAAAGCTTCTATTTGAAAAAGTTGGTCTTTATGTTTGGCATATAAATTATGAGGGGTGTTGAGTGCCACTAATTCAAAGGGGGCGGCATTCACTTTAAGTCCAAAGGTTTTAGCTAATACTTGGTAAAAAGTATCTTCCCAATTATTTAAATTTTGAGTCAAACGTTCTTGAATATAAATTGTCTTTTGCTCTAATCGTTCCACCATCAAGCGATCCAACCATAGCTGTTTCGTCATTTCACGGACGGTATGAAACTGATGTTGGCAAGGAATCCAATAAGCATTATGGAGGAGTTCTTGATAGTTGTTTAAAAATTTAGGAGGGATTCTAGTTTTTAATTCTAGACAAGGAATACGCTCGCCATTATCTCTAAAGATGGCTTGATCTTCTTCCAATACAACATGTAAGATAACATTATCGTAGGCCTTGTCATCTTGGTGGCGATGCTTTATCCATTCAGAAGACAGGACATGTATTTCTACATTGCCAGCCCAGAGGGTATCTCCGATTTGAATCTTTGCCTCTAAAAAGTCAGGGCCAGCATGGCTATTATGCCGACCGAAGTCTATAATTTGTAAGGATTCGCCTTGAGAGGTGTGTATATGGTCAAGACGTAGGCGTTTCATACGCCATACATAGTGTAGGAAGTCTTCTCGCATGTTTAGAAAATTTAATGTAGGTAGTTTAAGCCTACTTATTAGATTATTTAAGTCTTAAATATAGGCAATATTTTTTATTTCAAAAAACTTTGGAAACTTTTAAACTATTCGTAGTTTCCAGAGTTTTATCCTTATACATTTGTGGTGAAATTATAGAGTTAAGAACTGGATGATGAATCTAGTTGCTAATGCACGTTTACTAAACCTCAAAGGTTTAGTAAACGTAGACTACACAAACCTGCTGTATGAAAGAAAAATTAAGAAAATTTGGTCTAACGACCCTAGCGGTTGATAATGCGACCAGTATATTTATATTGACGGTAATGATCTTATTTTTTGGCTATTCTTCCTACCAGAATATGCCAAAAGAGCAATACCCTGAAGTAAACTTTCCTAAAGTAATTATCACTAGTTCCTATTTCGGTAATTCTGCGGCAGATATAGAAAATCTGATCACGCGGCATTTAGAAAAAGAGATAATGGGCTTGAAAGGAGTTGATGTTGTGAAGTCGAGTTCCATGCAAGATTTTTCCATTATTATTATTGACTTTGATTTTAGTGTCTCTGCGGATGATGCTTATGATCGAGTAAAAGAAGCAGTGGATAAGGCTAGATCAGAACTGCCCAACGATCTAGCACAAGAACCCATTATTGATAAGTTTGATGTATCCGAGAAACCTGTAATGACAGTCAATGTATCTGGAGAATTTGGGGCAGATGAACTAAGAGGTTATGCAGAACATATTCAAGAAGAACTGGAATCGCTTAAAGAAGTACAACGAGTAGATTTATTAGGCGCACAAGATCGAGAGGTAAAAGTCAATGTAGATTTACCTAAAATGGAATCTTTAAGAGTAAGTTTTGGAGATATTGAAAATGCGATTAAGTCAGAAAATATTACGATGTCAGGTGGGGAGTTATTACAGAATGGTTTTAGACGATCCATTCGAGTAATAGGAGAATTTGAAAATGCCCTAGAGATAGGAAATATAATTGTCAAGAGTGAAAAACAAAACGCTATTTATTTAAAAGATATAGCAACGGTAACCTATGGTTTCAAAGATCGAACAAGTTATGCGCGAGCAGATGGAGAACCTGTTATTGCCTTAGAAGTAGTGAAACGTTCAGGCGAAAATATTCTAACTACTGCGGATAAAATTAACCAAGTAGTTGTAGAACAACGAGCCGAACTTTCTGATGAACTAACGATTAGCACCTTCAATGATGCTTCTGCTTATACGAGAATGGAAGTGTCCAACTTAGAAAATAGTATTATATCAGGAGTTATTTTAGTCGTCTTAATCTTATTATTTTTTCTCGGTTTAAGAAACGCTCTATTCGTAGGTTTGGCGATACCGGTCTCTATGTTGACAGGTATTTTATGGTTGAATCTTTCGGGAGTGACGATCAATATAATGGTACTGTTTGCTTTGATATTGGCACTTGGTTTATTAGTAGATAATGCGATTGTGGTAGTAGAAAATATCTATAGGTACAAACAAGAAGGTTACTCTGGAAGAGATGCAGCGAAGTACGGAACAGGTGAAGTAGCCTTACCTATTATCGCCTCCACGGCAACTACATTGGCTGCTTTTATTCCATTGATTTTTTGGCCCGGTATTATAGGCGAATTTTTAAAATACCTACCCATTACGTTAATAATTGTATTGACCTCTTCCTTATTCGTTGCCTTAGTAATAAATCCCGTTTTTACTTCTCGCTTTTTAAAAATCGACGAACGCATAGAGGATGCAGGAGAACGAAGACGAAAAATGAGAAATGTGTTACTAGGCGCATTAATAATGCTCTTAGTAGGAGTAGTAGGACATCTAACAAAAATAGATTGGCTACGTAATTTGATGGGCTTTGCGATTGCTATCAATCTAATTAATTACTTTATACTAAGACCCGCTTCTTTTGCTTTTCAAAAAAGTGGATTGCCATTTTTAGAAAGAATTTATAACCGCTTTATTCGAGTGGTTTTGAAAGTACCTGTACTGGTGTTTCTTAGCACGATTGGTTTATTAATTGGAGCGATTGTATTGTTGAGCATTTTTACACCAAAAGTTGTTTTCTTTCCAGCAGCAGATCCGCTATATGTCAATGCCTTCGTAGAATTGCCAATGGGTAAGGATATAGAGGAGACCAATGAAGTGATGCAAGAATTGGAGCGAAGAGTAAACCACACGCTAGAACCTTACACAGGAATTGTAGAAGCGGTATTAGCTCAAATAGGAGAAAATACGGCCGATCCAAATGATATGCCGGAGCCAGGCACATCTCCGCATAAAGGACGTTTGACGGTTTCTTTTGTACCATCTAGTGAGCGAGGAAAAATTTCAACGGTAAAGGTGATGGAAGAAATCAGAGAAAGTGTAAGAGGAATTCCCGGCGTGCAAATTACAGTAGACCAAAATAATGACGGCCCCCCAACAGGCCCTCCTTTAAGCCTGGAATTGCAAGGTGATGATGTAAATGCACTAGCGAGCGACTCAGAAAAAATAAAAACATTTATAGATAAACAAGGCATCCCGGGGATCGAAGAATTAAAACCAGATGTCCGCCTAGGCAAACAAGAAGTAGCGATCAAAATAAATAGAGATGCTGCCCGTCGATATGGGGTGTCTACCTTTGCGGTGGCAGATGCTATTCGGACAAGTGTTTATGGAAAGGAGGTATCTCAATTTAAAGTAGGGGAGGAGGAATATCCTATCTTCGTTCGATTAGATAAAAAATATCGTTACAATATTGACAATATTTTAAATCAACGGATTACTTTCCGTAGTCCGGGCACAGGGCAAATTAATCAAGTGCCAATAGCGGCATTAGCAGAAGTATCTTACAATTCTTCTTACAACTATATTAAGCGTAAAGACGAAGAGCGGATGATTTCATTAGTATCCAATGTACTAGATGGTTACAATGCAAACGAGATTATTGCAGAGCTAAAAGAGTTGATGGAGGGCTATCCTTTTCCAGAGGGAATTTCTTGGAATTTCACAGGAGAACAAGAGCAACAAGCAGAGGATATGGCTTTTTTAAGTAACGCTTTTTTAGTAGCGATCTTTGCTATATTTATTATTATCGTGGCTCAGTTTAATTCTATTTATTCTCCATTCATCATCATCCTTTCTATCTTGTTTAGTACCATCGGGGTATTTCTGGGATATACCTTTTCTGGAAAAGATATTAATGTAATATTTACAGGAGTAGGCATTATTTCGCTGGCAGGTATTGTTGTAAATAATGCGATTGTTTTGATTGATTATATCAATTTGGTGGTGAAGCGAAAACGGGAAGAAGTAGGTATTCCAGATATGCTATTTATGACGAAAGAAGCAGTCAAGGAATGTATTATAGAAGGTGGGGCAACTCGTTTACGTCCTGTATTATTGACAGCGATTACGACTATTCTTAGTTTGGTTCCTTTGGCGATCGGCTTTAATTTTAATTTCTTTACCCTCGTATCAGAATTAGATCCACATATTTTTATAGGCGGGGATAATACCGCCATGTGGGGCCCTATGGCATGGACGGTGATCTATGGATTGATATTTTCTACCTTTTTAACTTTGGTGGTTATTCCAGTAATGTACTGGTTGGCTTATCGTTTAAAACGAGTGTTGAATAGGGGAGTGATTGCAAAAGGGCCAGCAGTATTTGAACCATAATTTAGGAGATTTGATAGCCACTACTAAGTAGTAAGTCAATTACTATCTGACTAGTTGAGACTTAAAATTCAAGTAATAAAAAGCTCAATTTTAACTGAGCAGAATTATTGAGACTAACAGAAAATCGCTCCCCCAAGGGGGAGCGAAATAGGAAAAGATCAGAAAGTAGGAATGATCTTAGTATTATATGAAGTCTAAATAGTTTTCTGAGCTATATTATATTTATTTCATGTTTCTTAACTTTGTTTATTCAAAAATAATAAGCTAAAAAATGATAAAATACTATAGCATTAATGGAGAGATCGTTCCTAGAGAAAAAGCAATGATCGGCATTGACGATTTAATCATAACTAGAGGCTATGGCGTGTTTGATTATTTTAGAGCATTTAATGGAAAACTTGCTTTTATTGAAGATCACTTAGATCGTTTCGAGAAATCAGCCAAAGAGTTAGGCTTAGGAATTCCTTACTCTAGAGCAGAAATGATTGAAAAGATAAAAGAAGTAGTAGCTGCCAACGAAATAGATAAATGTGGGGTGAAAGTCGTTTTAACAGGGGGCTATTCTACTACTGGATTTTCTCCCGGAACACCTAATATTTTAATGATGGTTTCTGAGTTAGCCATCTATCCAGATTCCTATTATGAGAATGGAGTGAAATTAATGGCTTATCAGTATACAAGAGAAACACCTTATACCAAGACGACTAATTATTTAGTCCCTATCCAAATAGCGAATGAAATAAAAGAAGCAGAGGCTTTTGATGTATTGTATCATGATGGGACTTATGTATCAGAATCAGCCCGATCTAATTTTTTTATATTCGACCATAACGATACCTTGATTACTCCCGATAGAGATGCCTTAAAAGGAATCACTCGAAAGCAAGTATTGGCAATCGCAAAAGATCATTTTAATATAGAGATTAGGCCATTAACTGTGAAAGAAACAATGGCAGCTAAAGAGGCATTTATGACGAGTTCTTCTAAAGCCGTGATGCCTGTGCGACAAGTAGATTTTTGGAGAATCAATAAAGGGGTGATTGGAGAGAATACGAAGAAAATGATGCGTCTATTTGAGGAACATCTAAATCAATATTTAGCAAATCAGTAAAAAGAAAAA
>CAKZUM010000592.1 GCA_937921525.1 uncultured Saprospiraceae bacterium | reverse complement strand
CCCCATTTTGGGTAGTCAAATATAAAGCTAGACAAGGCGGAAAACGTAGGCGATGCCCAGCATCGACGAGGCTTTCCAACGCAGTATAGTTTTATATTTGGCAGCCATAAATGCGGAAGTTATTATTTAGTCGTTACTAAGATGAATTCCCTGACTTGAGTTCCTTGCACGGTCGATGGTTTAAGTTTGTAACTTCAACCTAATATCAAGCTTTTCCCAAATCTCAAAATACGCACGAATACAAAGACAAAAACATTTCCTACCCTCAAAAAAAGATTGTACCTTTCATTCAAACACGCTACAAAATGAGAAAACATAAAATACAACAACAGTTCGAGTTACATTATCTGACGCTCACGATAGTAGGCTGGGTGGATATATTTACAAGAAAAATCTACAGAGATTTAATTATTGACAGCTTAAAATACTGTCAAATACAAAAGGGCTTAGAAATATATGCCTATACGATTATGTCCAATCACTTACATCTTATCGTGAAGGCAAAAGAGAACAGTAAAGGGCTTTCTGCTATTATCGGAGATTTCAAGAAATTCACTTCAAAAGGAATCCTACAGACTATAAAAAGTATTCCTGAAAGTCGAAAAAATTGGATCTTCCACGTATTCAAATACCAGGCAAAATATAATAGCAATAATACCACCTACCAAGTCTGGATTCAAGATAATCATCCAGTTCATTTAGTTAGCCCAAAATGGATTCAACAGAAGATTAATTATATCCACTTGAATGCGATTCGTGCAGGTCTAGTTGAAGAGGCACATCATTATTTATATGCTAGTGCATCTAATTATCATCATGGACGCGGGTTACTTCAAGTAAATGTAATTGATTTTGGAATTACGGACTTTTATGTTTCAGTAGGGTGATATGACTAATTATGTTGCTTGGTTTTAGGCTTTGTGGAAGGCTTGATATAGGGTTTAAGTTACAAACTTAAACCATCGACTCTGCGAGGATTTTAGACTATGGAGCTGTCAAAATATTTACTCTATGTCTTTTGAATATTCTATATAGCTATAAAAAAAGGGCTTGCAATTATTAAATTGCAAGCCCTCCTTTATAAATTATAAAATTGATTTTCATCAACAATTACTGCTGATACTCCACTTTTACTTTCTCTCCAATCCAACAGCCAACAGTAGCGGTTTTGCCGCCTTGCATACTTCTCATAAATACATCTTCCTTTGTAGGAATAGACTTTCTATAAGTACCTATTTTCTTGTTAGCCTCTTCAGAAACAGATGGATCTACAGATTTTCCTTTTTTGTATTTAGCGATGGCAGCTAATACTGCTAGGCCTCTAGAGTAGCCATCCTTACCACAAGTTCTACTAGCTTTTGCATATAAATCACCAATCAACATATATGGTCTACCAGAAGAAGGATTGGCAGCAGCAGCTTTAAGTGCTGTAGATCTAGCCTTACTATATTGGTTCAATTTTCTACCTTGAATAGAAGCAATACGGAAAAGAATATCTCCTTTCTTAGCTTGATCTGTTACACTTCCTAATGCTTCTTCATACTTCGCTACTGCACCATTGAAGTCGCCTGCATCGTAAGCTTTCTTTGCCATAAATGCTGGATTACTAGCTTCAAATTCTGCTTGCCTAGCAGCATTTTCAGACGCAGCATATTTTGCCCATTTCTTTTCTACTTCATCCAATAAAGGAACGCCCGCTTGGCAACCTTGCTTTTTCAAGACGGTAATCGTTTCTCTTAATACTTCTTTGTCATCTGGATTTGCTTCGTATGCAGGACGTACCTTTTCTACGAAGTATTCACAGTCAAAGATATTTCTTTCTATTTGTGCAAACTCTCCTTCAATAGAAGCTTTTGTTTGTACATAATAGTCTTTATACTTTTCGTTATTAGCGATATTGTGATCTACAATTCTTTCTAGTTCCGCATGAATTGCTCTTGCTTCTTCCTTCGTTAATTGCTCATCAATAAACTGACGAACTGCAATAAAAGCATATGGATATAATACTGTATATTCCGTATTCAATCCACCTTTTTCTACAGCCGTAGCTAAAGTTTTGATATTATCTACATAAGGCGTTCTAAGATCATAAAATTGATCGAATGCTTTTCTACCTAAATGGAAAGCTATTCGGTCTTCTGTTTTGATCTTTCCTAATTTGATCGCACCGCTTTCTAAACAAGCTACTGCACCGTCATATAAGGCTACAATTTGCTCTTTTAAAGCAGCTTGTTCTGCCTCGTCTGTAGAAGCCTTTAATTTATGCTTTAAGATTTTTACACCATCTGTATAGTGTACATCTCTAGCGCCATCTGCTGCTGGAGCTAATTCAAAAACTTTTTTCCAGTCTTCGTAAGCTGCATCAAATTGCTTTTGCTTTACATTGTCTCTATATAATACATGTGCAGTTTCTGCTGCTTCTGCATCAGAAGATTCTGTAAATTTTTCACACTGTGCATAGGATACATTGGTCAAGAATAGTCCAACTGCCATTAACAGTGCGACTGATAAGAATTTTTCTAATCGCTTCATAATTTGTTTGAATTTTTATTAACAAACGAGATTTTTCAGAAGTTAATACTCATATCTGATTGTCCGTTTTTATTAGGACGTAGAATCAGCCATGCGGTCTCGCTTTTAACTTTTAGTTAAATCTTCGCTTGAAGAACCAAGAATTATCATTTAATGTAAATCCTACCGTCATTCGACCATAGGTTTCTTTTAATGCGGTATTTGCTCCGTTTTGTCCTATTTCAAAAGCAAGGTTCACAAAAGATACTTGCTGTCTTGCCAAAGTTAGTGGTAGACCGAATCCTAATGTTGCCCCTACCTGATTAATCTGCTCGCCGTCAATACTTCTAGGATCTCTACCATAAAAAGCCCCCGCTCTAAATCGTACTCGTTTCAAAAAGCTGTTATAAGAGGCATAATTTGGAATGTATTCTCCTCCAAATGATACTCTCCATGTGTCTAATAAATCTTCTGGATTAGCATCATTTTCATAACCGCTCCAAGCAGAGAAATCGTAATTGATACCAAGCTGTAATTTATTGCTCTGCTTATAAATTATGCCTGCGCCAAATGCTGCTGGTAAGGTAGCATTGCCTCTAACATTTGAGGTATTTAGAATGGTATCTTGAGGAATAATATATGCTCTATTGAACCGCTCGTAAAATTGAGAAGTATTGGTATCTATATTGTGCCCAGAATGTCCTGTTACACCTATAGTAATACCCTTCTGAAATCTAGGATCTTCTGTTTTAATCAAAAAATCGTATTGCGCACCTGCATTCCAAGTAATTCCTTTAATGTTAATATTATCATTAAAGCGATTTTCATAACCAGATGTTACCTCATTTAAACTAATCACCCGAGCATTTTCTAGTCGGCCGAACAAATAACCTAAATTAATTCCTCCAGAAAATTGCTTGTATTTAATACCATTTGCCCATTGGAGTTGATAGGTCCCACCCGTTCCTCTGAATCGGGTAATAACTTCTCCTACGTTTTCTAAATCACTAACCGTTTCCAAATCATATCCTACTAAAGAATAAGGTTGAAGGGTGAAGCCCATACCCCATTTTAGAGGTTTGATTTCTCTATCTAGTACTTGATTTACTGGATTTAACATCGGGAATCCAAGAGAAATATAACTTAGATTTCCGCTCCAGTTACTATTGGTACTATTCCGATCTTCCCAGTTAGAATTTTGTGCGTACAAACCAATATCAAAAGCAGTTACTGTCAAATGCCCAAAAGAAGCTGGGTTTTGAAAGTTCAGATGATAATAATCATGATAGGCATTCGTGAATCCAGTAGTTTGAGAAACAGCAAACCGTTGATCCAACAAATCCCCTAATCCGAAACGGGAATATGGAGAATTGGTTTTGGGCTGTGCAAAAACCGTTGTGCTTATTAAAAGCGCAAAAAAGGTAAAGATTAAACTACGCGAGGATCTCGACATTATGCTTTAATATTTTGTTTAGCCCAACCAGGACTAAATTAGGATTCGCAAATATCTTAGATTTCAAGCGTTTAGCAAAATATTCACCGTCTCCACCTGTTAAGATTGTGTTAATCACGTCATATTCTTGACTAAAATACTGAATCCAGCCATCCATTTCCAAGGTTGTACCTAGCGATCCTCCCGTTACAAGGGCTGATATAGTATCTTTTCCTATATCTGGAGATCGTTTTTTGTCCACCAATGGCAATTTAGCTGTGAAGTGGTGCATCGCTTTCCAACGCATTTTCATACCTGGTACTATGTTGCCTCCTAGAAAATTACCCGCCGCGTCGATGATGTCATAAGTGATACAAGTTCCTGCATCAATGACTAAGGAACTTTCTCCCGGAAATAGATGATAAGCCCCCACGACTGCTGCTAGTCGATCTTTGCCTAAAGTCTTAGGCGTTCGATACTTATTTTGGATAGGCAATGGTGTATTGGCATCCAATCGAGTATAAAATCGAGTTTGTAATATCTTTTCAAAATTTGGATCTACTGTCTTTACAGTAGAACAGATGATATTTTCGACCTTTTGGTTGTCTAATAGAGCGATTAATGTATCTAAATCCGTTGATTCCCAATACATTTTCTTGCGAAGTCGCCCATTTTTGAAAAAACCAAATTTGGTTCGCGTGTTTCCTATATCAATTGCTAGATTCAATGTAGTTTGATTGTAGGATTTAAGAATTGATTCTTGATCCTCATTACAAAAAACGAAAAATTTGATCTTAATGTGTCTTAATGAAAGATTAAGGGTTCGTTAAAG
>CAKZUM010000591.1 GCA_937921525.1 uncultured Saprospiraceae bacterium | reverse complement strand
CCTTCTATTGCTTTTTCAAAATCTTTATCTGTTGCGTCGTTTAATAAATCTAATTTATTGCCTCCAGAAAACCAAGCTCTGATTGTGCCATAAGGATCCCTTTCTCTGCCCTTCCTTAACTTGTCAGGATTTGGGAAGAATTTCAAAAACTGTTGTTTGATAGCTGTTCCAATTAAGTTCATTGCAACCCCATAAGGTCCTTCTTGTTCTCCTTCATATACCAACTCCACTTTTCCTGTTATGGATGGAACGACTCCCCAGAAATCGGTGATACGAGTCGTTGTTTTTTTCTCTTTATTAATCAACATTCGCCGCTCGGCGGAGGATAAAAGATTCTCATATGCAGAGATACTTAAACGGGCAGAGATACCACTTTTTTCATCAATCAATTCACTTTCTCTAGCTGTGAAGGCGACCATTTCTAATAGGTCCTTTAGCAATTCTGGTACGACTACATTTTTTGCTTGTGTAGGAGATAATTTTGCTTCTTGCTCGGTTATCTTTCTTGCAATTTCTAACGTCTTTGGGTAGTGCGTCAATATCTGACTTTCAATACGATCCTTTAGAGGAGTAATAATACTACCTCTATTCGTATAATCTTCAGGATTGGCGGTAAAAACAAATTGTATATCTAATGGCAATCTCAATTTGAAACCTCGAATTTGCATATCTCCCTCTTGCAACATATTAAAAAGAGATACTTGAATCCGAGCCTGCAAATCGGGCAACTCATTGATAACAAAAATAGATCGGTGTGCTCTAGGGATTAAACCAAAGTGGATGACACGTTCATCCGCATAAGGCAATTTAAGCGTTGCAGCTTTTATGGGATCTACGTCTCCCACCAAATCGGCTATACTTACATCTGGTGTAGCCAATTTTTCAACATATCGATCCGATCTATGTACCCATTCAATAGGGGTAGCATCTCCTTTTTCTGCAATCAGATCTCTAGCAAATCTAGAGATAGGTTCTAAAGGATCATCATTTAATTCACTACCAGCAACGATAGGAATATATTCATCTAAAAGATGGACCATTAATCTGGCTAGTCGAGTCTTTGCCTGTCCTCTCAATCCTAACAAAAGGATATTATGTCTGGACAAAATAGCCCGTTCCATATCAGGAATGACCGTATCTTCGAAGCCAAGGATGCCATCAAAAACAGGTTCCTTATCAGAGAGTTTTTGGATTAAATTATCTCGAAGTTCTTCTTTAACAGATTTTGGGGTATACTTAGTTTTCTTAAGTTCACCTAGTGTCTTTGCTTGCGCCATATTCTTTTTAATAGTGTGGAATATATTTTGTTGATGAGATCAAATATGAAAGATACTAAACATCTGTAAATAAATAAAGTTTAGGTTTATTTGATAGCTAATTTTAGTTTAGACTTGTTCATGAATAAGAATTGATTATATGAAAATTAGATTTTTTCTTCTAAGGAATCTAAAAAATCAGTGCATACCCTTAGGTACGGACTTATTTTTTAGGTTTCTTAGAAGGGAAAAGATTTTTTCATATACCAACTTGTTATTTGTGAACAAGTCTATTGCTCAGTATGCTATAAATATTTGAAAATCAAGAAACTAAAACCTTTTGTTTTATCCTATTACATTCTATGCAAAGTATGTTACTTAAGCCAATTATACCGTCAAATTAGTTATAATAGTCTCCACAATATTTGTATTTTGGTGGCTCAAACACCCATGAACGGAACGTTTAAAAAATGAATTCCGTGCAATTGAACGAAAAGAACATAATAAAAAAGCGATCAGAATTATTTGCTACGCTTGGTTTTATAGTAATCTGTTTAGTAGGAATAGGCTTATTGCCTTATTTTTCTACCACTAATGGGAAATACGCTACTGCATCTATGCTTCCTGCTTACGAGCAGCAAAAGATACAAAGCTTACCAGTTGCTGTCCCTACCCTTAAATATGGTTTCGCTTTGGATACCTTTCATGTAACGGTAGATACCATAGCGGATAATCAATTTCTTTCTGAAATTTTATTACCTCATAAAATTAAGTATGCAGACATAGACCAGCTTGCTAGAAATGTCAAAGATACCTTTGCCGTTACTAAGCTGCGGGCGTTCAAACCTTATACCATTCTATCAAAAGATACGAGTCAGAGTGCAGACTATTTTATATATGAACCAGATGTGTACAGCTATGTGATCTATGATTTAAAAAATTTAGAAGCTAGCGTTCATCAAAGGGAAGTGACGACTATTAGAAAGGAAGCTGCTGGCATTATTGAGTCTAGCCTATGGAATGCTATGGTAGACAATGGGCTGAGTATAGAATTGATTGACCGTATGGAAGGCATTTTTCAATGGTCTTTAGATTTTCATCATATCCAACCCGGTGATCGTTTCAAGGTGATGTATGACGAACGGTTAATTGATGGAAAGCCTGTCGGTGTTGGTAAAATTCACGGTGGTTACTTTAAGAATTATGATAACGAGTATTATGGCATCTATCATGAAAATGGCAAATTCAAAGGATATTATGATGAAAATGCCGCACCGATGAAAAGTCCTTTCTTGAAAGCACCTATTAAATTTTCTCAGTTTAGAATTTCTTCCAGCTACAACTTACGTCGTTTTCACCCAGTTTTAAAGCGTACTCGTCCTCATTATGGAACGGATTATGCGGCGGCCTATGGAACGCCTATTGTAGCGGTTGCTAATGGTGTAGTAACTCATGCTGCTTATGGAAAAGGGAATGGTCGATATGTCAAAATAAAACATGATAAAGTATATCAAACGCAATACCTCCACATGCAAAAATTTGGTAAAGGTATTCGATCTGGTGTACATGTAAAACAAGGGCAGGTCATTGGATATGTTGGTTCTACGGGATTAGCAACTGGCCCTCACGTATGTTTTAGATTTTGGAAAAATGGTAAGCAAGTGAACCATAGACGTTTAAAGCTACCTAATCCAGAACCTATGCCTGAGAGTGAAAAACCTTTATTTTATCCTGTAAGAGATCAAGTGGTGGAGCAATTGAATCGTATTTCCTATCCAGAGGTGATAGATACTAGTGAAACGGAAATTAGTGGGCAGGAAATTTCGGAATTGATTACGGAGTAATAAATGGTAAATGGTAAATTATAAATGGTAAATGCATGACGTGATTTACCATTTACCATTTTACATTCACCATTTCACATTCACCATTATTTTTACAGTTTCTCAGGTAATAGAAAAGCTGGTTGCTCTGTTTGTCCTTCCGTCCTCTTTTTAGCTTTCATAGCTCTATAAGCCTTCCAAAATTCAGGGATACTTCTTCCTGATAATTCACTAGGTGCATTTGTTAGTACACAAATACCTACTTTATCTTTCCTATTAAAAGAGATTTCAGATTTATATCCGTTGACATACCCGCCGTGGTAAATAATAATATCATCGTTCGTAGTCACTACCCTGTGTCCTAAGCCGTAATAAG